>NZ_JAAHIG010000017.1:27339-102048 GCF_010692305.1 Moorena sp. SIO4G3
GCGATCGCATATCTGGAAATTAATGCGATCGCATCAGTAACGCACCAGCAAGATGATCTCAATGGGATCACAAATTTCAAAGAAACTGATGGCTGATCCTGGTGCGTTACGGGACCGGCTGTCTCAACCCTGGCCAATCGGCCAAAAATCCAGGAGAGCCGGTCCCTAACGCACCCTACGGCTACCAACTAACTGTGGAATGGGCATCAGGCGTGGAACTGGCATCAAGCCAGTTTCATGCTTATTTTCGCGCGGGCAGGATGCCCACTCTACTCCTATTGATTGGAAGATTCAGCGATCGCATATCTGGAAATTAATGCGATCGCATCAGTAACGCACCAGCAAGATGATCTCAATGGGATCACAAATTTCAAAGAAACTGATGGCTGATCCTGGTGCGTTACGGGACCGGCTGTCTCAACCCTGGCCAATCGGCCAAAAATCCAGGAGAGCCGGTCCCTAACGCACCCTACGGCTACTTTTGGAGTAGGGAGTAGGGAGTAGGGAGTAGGGAGTAGGGAGTAGGGAACAAAATTCTCTCAATTCCTAGGATAAGCTAAATGCGATCGCATATCTCCCATCAACCTGGTTGATGACCTATAGCGCTATAATTCTACCTTCAACCTTCAACCTGCTTACCTTCAAGCAACTAACCTTCAACCTACCAACCTACCAACCTGCCAACCTTCAACCTGCCAACCTTCAACTGATAGCTGATAGCTGACCGCTGATAGCTGATAGCTGATAGCTAACCTTCAACCAACACATACCCATAATTCTCCAATCCCATCAATGCCTCTTTCACCGTATCAAATGCCTTCTGATCAGATATTGACTCCAGTGTTACCGGATCTACTGGGCGCAATGTCTGCCATCGCTCTACTAAAGATGGCATCGACTGAGGGGAATCGAATAGGGGTAATAGACAAGAAGCAACTGCACTGTCTACCAGAGATTGCACTCCACTCACTGGCAGATACCTACTGATTTCAAAAGGCTGTAATTCAGTGATGGCTTTGAGCATGTCTTGTTTCACGTCTAGTATGTTCAGCTGAGGATGGAGATGTACCTTAGCCTTCTGCCAATCGGACAGTGTCCACTCGGAAATTGGAGTAAACGATTGGCCTTGCTCGGGGTGTCCACACCAGAAATCCAGGAGCCGATGAACAGGATGTAATAGCTCAAACAAATGCAGTCGGTCTTCCACAGAAATATCTGGCAAGCTCATGGCCAAAAACACTGGCAAATTGTCTGGTTCCTTGAATAGACTCATTAAATCCCATTGTCGCCAATGGACCATACTGATAAAGTCTAGATTAGCGGCTCTTAAGCCAGCGAATAAATCAGGAATGGTGTAGCCTTTATCCCCTTGGAAAAGATAGTTCATTAACACTCTTTCTTTTCCGTCTTCTCCCTCATATTTATGATTCCATGTTTGAGCTTTTAGTTCAACATTATTTTTTAAGGCTTTCATGGTATTTAACGCAATGTCAATCTCCATATCTTCGGGATTTTCATTAAATAATCCCATCACATGGAAGACTTCTTGGGCGCGAAAATACAGGTGACGTTGATGCTTACTGTGTAGATTGCTGCGAATAATTCCATGAGGCTTCAAAACCGCTTTCATCGCTTTTAGAGCAACAGCTGGATCAGGAAATAAATAAAGTAGCTCGTCGCAATTAATATAATCAAATTCCCAACCAGCGCTAGGTAAATCATAAAGGGAGAGCTGATGAAATTCTGCTTCATCAAACCCATAATGGCTTAAGCGTTTACGAGCTAAATCCAGAGACTGCTCCGAGATATCAATCCCAATAATTTTGGCTCCGGGATTTGCTTCTGCTAAGGTTAATGTGCCGTATCCCGTGCCACAGCCAGCATCTAATATAACTTTCTGGTCTGAATTAATGACTTGGTGATTCCTTAAATAATAGGGGGTGACTAAATTATGAAAATAAAGTAAGCTTAGCTGCTTTTTTGGGGAGCGGTCGATGGGAATTCTGGGATAGGGACCAAAATCAAATTGTTGACGAATTTTTTCCTGTAATTCAGCGGCGTTTGTATCCATGAGTAGGGAGTAGGGAACAGGGAACAGGGAACAGGGAACAGGGAGTAGGGAGTAGGGAGTAGGGAGTAGGGAGTAGGGAACAGGGGCGAGATAAATGCGATCGCTTCTGAGCTGAATTATTGGCGTTACTGAATTAAGGAATGAATGCGCGATCATCTAGTAGTTTTAGTGAACTACCCCGTTGGTGCCCCAATTCTGGGGTATTTTGAGAGTTTTGTTCCCCCCAGAATTGGGGGGCTAGGGGGGCGTGCGCCATACCCATAATCAGCAAGGCCGAATTCTTACAAGCTCAATTCTTAAAAGCCTTCACAATCTTTGTGATAACCTTCATGATAAGTTTATCAAATATTTATAAACAATGTCCAGATTGTTGAGTAATATAACTTAGGTAAATTAATCAGGGATTTAGATGACTCAATTATCATCATCATTAGCGGTTACCAAAGGGATGGCTCAAAAATTAGCTATGGCTACAGCATCAGCAGCATTGATGACTGTGGTAATGCCTAGTGTGGCCCAGGCAGTTACACTAGTTAAAAATGTAGTGGTTAAGCCTCCCGTTGGTGAAGAGCCTGCTGCCCAACTTTGTCCTCCTTTTTGTGAAACTGGGGATTCCATTACCACAGATATCGGGCGTAGAGTAGTAATTGGAAATAACATAGACAAGACCTTAACCAGTATCCTCTACACAATTTCTGCCGAGGAAGATGCAGCCTGGAGTAAGGAAAGTATTTCTGATATTTTCAGCGAACTTATCTTCTCTAATGATATGAAAAAACTGTTGCTAACTTCAGGAAGTGTTGCTCCTGGTGAGGCAGTTCTTGCGTTTCGAGAAGCTGAACAAAATGTGATGTTTGACATTACCGTGTTTTATGACGGAGCCCCAGCTACCGTTCCTGAACCAACCACTCTATTAGGTCTATTAGCTGTTGGGGCATTAACTGCTACCTCAGCTGTAGGGAGTAGGGAGTAGGGAGTAGGGAGTAGGGAGTAGGGAGCGGTGCGACCCGTGGCGAATTTAATTCGACGACTGTAAGCGCACCGAGGGAATCGGGAATCGGGAATCGGGAATCGGGAATCGAGAAGAGTGGGGAGGATAAATGCGATTGACCTTGGCCAAAAGGCCACGCGGGGCGCGTTTGGCCACGCTTTCGGCAAAGCCCAGGCTGCGCGAACGCGAACGCTGCGTTTAGATATTCTTTGCTATTTGACCCAGTGGGCGGAATCGGCATCAGGCGTGGAACGGGCATCAGGCGTGAAATGGGCATCAGGCGTGGAACAGGCATCTTGCCTGTTAAAGTTTTCGAATCGGCTGTCTCAACCCTGGCCAAGACACGGAAAATCCGCGCGAGCCCGTGGGTGGTGCGTTACGGGACCGGCTATCTATACCCTGGCCAAGACACGGAAAATCCGCGCGAGCCCGTCCCTAACGCACCCTACGCCACAATTCCCGATTCCCGATTCCCGACTCCCGACTCCCGATTCCCGATTGCCTGTTCCCTGTTCCCTGTTCCCTGTTCCCTGTTCCCTGTTCCCTACTCCCTTCTAAAACTACCAAGGATTTCCCACAATAGTAAACCATGCCCAATAGTAAGGATGAGATAACTTCTTATTACTTTTATCCTGAAGCATCTCGACTTGGGCTAGCCTTAAGGCTTCTGCTTTTCTAGGAACGAGTTTTAAATGGTCATAAAAGGATGTCAGGAGTTTAAAGGTTCCATTTTGAGGCACTGCTAACAAACTAGCTAAGACTGATTGCACTTTGGCTTGATAGGCAAATCCAGCAAATCCTAATTCATACTGTTCATTGCCAAGGGCTGTATCACAAGCACTTAAAACCAATAAGTTTACCGGTGGTTGCTCTAATCCCAGGGTTTCAAATTTTCCTAATCCTAATCGTTTGTTTCCGAACTGAATGTAGGAATCATTAGCATTAGACCGAAATTTACCATGGGTTCCTAAATGAAGGATATTAAAAGATTTCTGATTAATTTCATCCTGGAGATTAGCTAAGGTAAAGTTTTCGTTTTCTAGAGCTTTAGCTGACCAGGTATTAACTAAATGCTGAATTAGTTTGGGAACATAGGGTAGGTCTCGATGGTGGTCAAATTTTTCTGTACCCATTGCCAGCACTGGGGCTTTTCTGACATCGGTATAGTTGGTATCGGTCAAGCTCAAACTAGGCACTAAACCAACACTGTATTTTTCCACAATAAAGCTTTCGCCATCATGGAGTGCTGCTAAGGGGAGAGACTGCAAGCTTTTATCCATCACAAACACCAAGTTATTGATGTTTTGTTCATCTAATGTCTTCTGGAGGGGTTTAATCAATAATTGATAGAGTTGTTTAGATTTAGCTAGGTCTTGTGGTCGAAACACCCCTGCTCTGGGAGATGCTACACTATCCCGGAATTCTTCAGCTAAAGCTAACACTTGCTCCCGGCTGGTATTAGCAATCCGTTTGTAGATCATTTTGCCTTGGCTAGTTACCAATACTAGTTCCAACGGAGCATTAGGCTTGGGCTCTACAATTACATTAGGATTAATGTTGAGGAATTCGGTTTTCAAGACAACGTCTCGTCCTGGTAAATTTCCAGAATTCCGAAAAAAGACATAGATTAGTGCCGGTCTAGCATCGGTAACGTGTTCAATTTCCTTGAGTTCTGTTTGAATGTCTTTTGCTGTTTTAATCTGAGTCTGCTCTGCTTGTCTATCTGCTTGTGTAACAGATGACGACCCTTGACCGGTGACTTGACTGGTGACTTGACTGGTGACTTGACTGGTAAAATAATCCTCTAGTTGATAGACTAGCATTTCTTTGGACAATGCTTGAGTTTCTTCTATCATCACTGGTGGGAGGATGTCCTGTGGTAACTCAGGTAACTCTGGCTCACTATTGGTTACTGTATTAGGAAATGATTCAGTAATCAGTTGGATCTGCCTGGGAAAATCCCCCTGAGTATAGGACTCCAGAAACCGTTGCGTTGGCAAAATCGAATTGTCGATGCCAGTGGTAATGGCTGCAGCGGTACCATTGACGGTAGCATCCCCTACGGTAAAGGGTATGGAACTAGCTCCGCCATTATGTCGGATGATGACTGAGCCTCCTGCCACTCCGCCCCTAGTGGAAATACTAGCTGTGGTCTGATTGCGTCCGCTAAAAGCATCAGTAGCTCGGAAAAATCGACCAGCGGTAATATCGACATTACCACCACTACCGTTTTCTCCCCCTTGAGCATTAATCGCCCTGACTTCCACATCTCCAATCGGGTCGATAGTCACATTTCCCCCATCCTCAAGACTACCGCTAGTATTAATTACCCCAGTCTTGATGGTAGTGAAAGCATCGATAACCAGATCACCACCACTGATACCAGAAGTGTTTAGGTTGTCTGTGAATACCTCTCCATTCCTAGCAGTAAGGTTGATATCGGAGCCATTGGTAATAATGTTCCCAACTGCAATGCTTTGATTGGCCTCTAGAGTAATGGAAGCATCGTCTATGCCTTGAATGGTGCCCTTGCCGATGATGGCACCTGACCCGGCTGGGGCTTGAATGGTTACTGGGTCTTGGAAAGTGACCCCAGTCTCAGCAATGGTAATGTTAGCGCTACTGTTAGGATTACCGATAGTGATAGCAGTAAAGCCATCCTGAAGGAGGTTGATTTCTTCCGCAGTTAGTGCTAATATATCTGGATTGTTGGTATCACTGCCACCAATTGCGATCGCTTGATCAGTGCTGAACGGTTGTAATCTAATGGTGGCATTCCCTTGCACTATGTCGTTAAGGTTAATGTCATCAGCAGTTAGGGTAATATCCCCTAGGGGAATGGTGCCTCCCACTGCATCATTAAACTGAATGGTGCCAGTGCCAGCATTAACGATCAGGTCTTGACTACCGTCAACGGTATCATCAAAGGTGATGTTACCGCTAGTGCTAGTGATGTTAGGACTAATATTAGCGCTAGTGTTATCAAGATTAAGGGGTTTGACGAAGCTAATGTTACCACTGTCAGATGTCACACTGCTGTTGAGATTGATTTGATTAGTGTTGAATTCCCCAATTGAGATACTCCCATTACCCTGAGCACGGATGAGTTGATCAATGGTGATAGTACCAGGTATATCTTGTCCGAGACTAATGTTGCCATTATTAGCAGCGCTAATCCCATCCACACCAGCCACGGTAGTAATCACAGCATTGGGATGTTGGAGGTTAAGGATAATGTCGCCACGGTTGCGGGTAATAGCAGCAACATTCTGAGCTTGAACATCTATACCATTAGCATCAGCGTAGCTAAATCCATTTTCAGCATCGAATAGCACTGCGCCTTGTGGCCCATCAATTTTTACTTCAGTGCCTGAACTATCAAAGATGGTACCAGCAGAGATAAATTGAACTGTCTGATTATTGGCGAGTTGGACAACAGGATTGCTGTCACTGCTAACAAAGTGAATATCCCGGCCTCTAACGATAACATTGAGGTTTTCCTGACTCAGGTCAAAGTTGCGGATTCTTACATCACCGGTTAATTCAGGATTTCCAATGGTTAAGGTACCGGAGGTTCCTAGATCGAGATTATTGAGCAAATCCCCTGTGGTGATTTGGAAGGTGCTACCAGCGTCTTTCCCTATCCCAATGGTAGCATTAAGCTCTTTTGGTTGAATAGTGATTGTCTCAGTAATCAGCTGGGAAATCAAGTCAATCCCGCCAGCGGTAATCAAAACATCTTTAATGTTACTGACTTGTGATGGTTGGTCTGGGTTGCCGAGACTGACCTGACCATCGGTATCAATGACTAGAGTGCTGGGGCTGTTAATGGGATTTTTGATAGTAACATTACCATTGGTAGCTGTGATTGCGATCGCTCCTCCATTGCCCGATTCGGAATCAGCATTGATACCGCTACCTCCACTATTGATTTCAATATCACCACCTCTGCTAATTAAAGTAACATTGCCAGCACTCTCCCCACCCAATGAATCGATGCTAGGAATTTGAATAGTAGCTTGAGTTGTGGATAATTGACTATTGCCATCAGCAATCAGGGTAATATCCCCTCCACTACCAGTATTATGGCTGGAAGCATCTAAGCGATTATTCGAAGTTACTTTGATAGTGCTGCGAGAGTCAATCAGGATTTGTTGGGAATTAGTATTAGTATTGTTATTATTACTATTACTTAGACCACGGGTCTTAATGGTGTCTACTTGAATGGCTCCACTGGGTAATGCAGTATTAGGTAAATACTGATTGGTTAACAATACCAAGCCATCCCGATCGACGGTAATATCCCTAAGTTTGATATCGGCACTGGTGGCATTACTGCTAACAGTATTACTAAAATCAGGAACAAGATTACCTGAATTGTTTCCTGGAATTCCTCCTAGTTGTGTCCAATCAATCCCAGCTCTAATATCTAAGGTGGCCTGATTAGCACTATCAATCACCAAATTGCTTTGGTCAGATAGAGTGACATTGGCGAGTAAGCCGCGAAAGGGATCGGAATTAGTTGGACTAATCTTAGGGTTACGGTCATCACTAGGATTAATCACAATTTCGCCTAAGGTAACACTACCCCCTGCCAAAATATGTAGGGAAGCGCCTTGGTAGTTTCCTATACTGACATCACCATTTGCGAAAATGATGGAATCATCAGGACTAATCCAATTTCCTGGACTGCCATCTAACTGCTCGATCCGAAAACTAGCCCCTGTGTTATAATGACTACTGCCTTGTACTGGATTAGCGGAACGCAATACCATGTTTCCACCAGAGAAGAAACCACTAGCCTGATGATTGAAGGTTGAAATCTCTATGGCTTGATTCCCCTGGATGGATAAATTGCCGAGGGCTTCTGCAATAAAGGGGCGCGCTAGACTATCATGCGATCGCACTGTATTGCCAGCCAACAGATTCAAATCCCCAGTAGTAGAGAGCTGGCTTTCGACTAAGGTGAGATTATTAGTAGCTGAGAGTGTAGCAGTCTGAGCCTTTACCTCCCGAGCCACCACATCACCCATCTCAATCGGTAAGCCAGAATCCGCGAGCTGTACTTTACCATCTGGCGTTACCACAATTGGTGTCTGTAACTCTTCAACTCCCCCGGTCAACAAGGTTGGTAAATCCTGAGGTGTAAATGGTAGCTGCTCCCCATCAGCATCCGTTGGTAATTCAATTTCTATACTTAATAGGTGTCCTGGTTGGCTAATCCTAACTAAATTACCACCATCTACAGCAGCCAGAGTAACCGTTCCGTTGGCAGCACTTACGTTTCCAGTACTAATCACACTACCGCCGATTAAGGTTAAATTATTTCCCTCTAGTACTTCCAGATTTCCAGCATTAATAATACTCCCTGGTTGATTCGAGTCAAAGGCGAACGTCTTGGGATTACCGATTAAAGTTTGATAGTCATTTGACCCAAAGCTAGTAAACCAATTGTCTTCACCAAACCCAATCCGATTCGCTGTTGTTACGGTTAAATCACCTGGGATATTCAACCGAGCATTAGCACCAAACATCCATCCCGCTGGATTCATCAAAAATAAATTTGAGTTACCTCCAACTACTCGAATTAACCCGTCAACAATTGACGCTTCACCCCCAATAACCCGACCCAAAATATTACGAATTTGGGGATTAGACAGAAAGGTAACTGTCTGTTCTGCATTCAGACCAAATTTTTCAAAACTATGGAATAAATTGGCTCTATCTCCGGAAACTGTACCCCCGTCAATCGTTAACTGATTGCCATCAATTGTAATACTAGTTCCCGTCCCATCTGCGGCTGGTATAATAGATTCAGCACTAACATGGACGGGATAGAGTAAGGCTATACCTAAATAAATTTCTCCAACTAGAGAAAAAATTTGCCACCACCATTTACTATGCCACCAAACAGCTTTCACGAGTCGATGCTCCCACTACACCAATAACCTACACCAATAACTTAGTTAATCGCTAATTAATTAGGCTCCCTTAGGAAATTTGACTGAATACTTATCAAGTAATAAACCAAGGTAGTTACACATCATAATTATTCAGTTGATAATTTAGTGAATTGCCGAATTTTAATATTACTTGTTTACTTCCTTGATTGGCGTGCTTGGCATTTTCGCGATTGCTCAAACACCCCCCTTGCCCAAATCTTACCATCATCAGACTGCTGGGAATACTATCCACCCTATCACTACACCAAGCAAACTCGTAATCAGGGACGGGATGTAACTTATGGGTAACTTATGGGTAACTGATCAGGGGAGGGATTGATTGGTTTTGGTTAATACAATCAATAGGTAATTGACATCTGCATTATATTAATAAAATACCAACAATCAACTTTGTATAGTTAATTGTTATTAAGCCTAGACATAAGGATTCAGCGGTCAGCTATCAGCCCTTGGCTGATAGCTGACCGCTGATAGCTGACCGCTGATAGCTGACCGCTGATAGCTGACCGCTGATAGCTGACCGCTGATAGCTGACCGCTGATAGCTGACCGCTGATAGCTGACCGCTGATAGCTGACCGCTGATAGCTGATAGCTGATAGCTGACCTAGAAATTAGTCGAGAGACTAGAACTTACCATTACTAGCAGCAACAGAAGTACCATTGCTCAAATACTGCTCAGGCTCTACCTCAACCTCTACGAGGTCTTGGTAATCTTGAGTTTTACTTCCAAAAAGGGTCTTTCTTGTCCAACGAACTAAGTTATCGACATAGGTAAATAATACTGGCACCACCACCAAGGTTAGCAGAGTAGAAGTGGTAAATCCTCCAATCACGGCAATAGCCATCGGACTACGAACTTCACCGGCTGCTCCCCATTCCAAGGCAATGGGAATCATCCCAGCAACGGTGGAGACGGAGGTCATCAAAATCGGTCGCAAGCGACTGACTCCAGCTTGAATAACGGCTTGAAACTGGGATTTACCTTCTTTATGATTGGCTAAGGCAAAGTCTACCAACAGAATGGCATTTTTGGTCACCAATCCCATCAGTAACACTATTCCGATTAGGGCATACAGTCCCAATTCCTTCTGGGCGACCAACAGTCCCATTAAGGCACCACCGATGGATAGGGGTAAAGCCACCAAAATTCCAAAGGGATAGAGAAAACTGTTATACAACAGCACCAGAATGGCATAAATGCACAACACTGCTAGCCCTAAAGCGCTCAAGAATCCACCGAAAATTTCTCCCATAATCTTGGCATCCCCGGCGGGTTCCTCAGAAACTCCAGGGGGTAGGGGATTCATGGCAGGTAGGGATTTAACTTTTGCGATCGCATCTCCTAGGGAAATCCCTTGGAAGTTGGCTCCCAAAGACACCTGACGAGCACGATTAAAGCGGTCAATCTGGGCAGGTCCACTCCCTAAACGGATATCGGCTACAGCAGCGATGGGGACTAAGGTTCCATTTCGACTGGGAACCCGCAGATTTTTGAGGGTTTCGATGTCATCCCTCGATTCTGGGTCGAGTTGGACACGAATCGGAATTTGTCGGTCAGGTAGGTCAAATTTAGCCAGATTTGACTCAAGATCTCCAATTAGGGCTAAAGAGGCCGTGCGTGCGATCGCTTGAACAGACACTCCTAAATCTGCAGCACGGGCAGGGTTAGGTACAATCACAATTTCTGGTTTAACTAGACTTTCACTAGAGGTAATTTCCACTAAACCAGGAATTTGACGCATCTGTTTTTCTAGGGCTTGGGCGGTTTGGGAAAGCAGTTCACCATTCTCACTCTTGAGGATAATTGATAAATCCTGGCTAGAGCCTCCACCCCCTTGACTACGGAAACGAATCCTAGCACCAGCTATTTTCTGAAAAGCCTGACGCATTTGCTGGTTAAATTCTTTTTGAGAGAGTTCCCGTTGGTCTTTGGGTAAGAGTTTGGCGTATACAGTAGCAGAATTTACACCATCATCTCCAGCACTGGCCAGAACATTTTCCACAGCTGGGTTTGACTGCAACAACCGATTCGTTTCTTGAATGACGTCTATGGTTTCATTTAGTTCAGACCCCGGTGGCAGATCAATCAATATCGTACTGACTCCAGTATCCTCATTACTAAACAAACCCTTGGGAATAAACTGTACAAGCTGCAAGCTAGCGATGAAAAAAGCTACAGCTATCAAAATCGTGGTAATCCGGTGCTTCAACGCCCAGGTTAATAGACTTCGATAAGGTTGTATACGTCGCCTCTTATCGGTTGCAGGTTGTTCGGTTGCAGGTTGTTCGGTTGCAGGTTGTTCGGTTGCAGGTTGAAGGTTATTGGGTTGAAGGTTATTGGGTTGAAGGTTATTTTGCCAACTTTCAACCTTCAACTTGTCAACCTTGGCCAATTGGCCACGCTTCGCGAACAACTTGTCAACCTTCAACGGGTCAACCTTCAACGGGTCAACCTTGGCCAATTGGCCACGCTTCGCGAACAACTTGTCAACCTTGGCCAATTGGCCACGCTTCGCGAACAACTTGTCAACCTTGGCCAATTGGCCACGCTTCGCGAACAACTTGTCAACCTTGGCCAATTGGCCACGCTTCGCGAACAACTTGTCAACCTTGGCCAATTGGCCACGCTTCGCGAACAACTTGTCAACCTTCAATCCTTTTGATTTTGGCTTGAGCAAATAAGCACTCAGCATCGGTGTCATTGTTGTAGCTACCAGGGTGGAAAACATAGTAGATACCGCAACGGTTACTCCAAAGGGTTGGAAAAATTGACCAGGGATCCCCCCCATGAAGGCTACAGGAATAAATACCGCGACAATAGTGGCGGTGGTGGCTACTACAGCTAAACCAATTTCCCGCGCCCCATCCCAAGCTGCTTTAAGGGGTTTCTTACCCATATCTAAGTGTTGGTCGATATTTTCAATCATGCAAATGGCATCATCGACCAAGTTCCCCACTGCTAGGGCTAAACCCAGTAGGCTCATATTGTTGAGGGTATAGTTTAGGGATTTCATCACCAAAAAGGTGGGAATAATTGATAAAGGTAGGGCTATTGCTGTAATTAGAGTTACCCGCCAATTTCTCAGAAATATCCCCACGGTGAGTACGGTCAGTAGTGAACCGATAACCAGGGAATCGATGGTTGCTTGGTAGGACTCACGGATGGAATTAGCACGGGTGAAGATCAAGGGCAGTTCGATATCCTCTGGGAGAGTAGATTTTAGTTGTTCGATAGCCTTGCGAACCCCTTCTTCCACCGAGACTAAAGTGCTACCACTGCTCCGCAGTACAGAAAAGGCTACCACTGACTTCCCATTGAGATAGGCGGCTGTCCTAAGATCACCAAAGCCGTCTGTCACCTCTCCCAAACTGGAAAGGGTAACATTTGCGCCATCCGGGAGGACAATACGGTAGTTTTTCAACTCTTCCACGGTCTTGGCACTTCCGAGAGTCCGGACATTCTGTTCAGCACCGCCGATGTTACCGCGACCACCAGGTAAGTTGACATTAAAAGTCCGAATTTGGTCATTAACTTGGGTAGCAGTGATACCAAAGGCTTGTAATCTAGCCGGGTCAAGGTCAACTCGAATTTCCCGGTCAACTCCTCCGAGTCGATTAATTTGGGCAACTCCCGGTACATTAACCAGATCACGGCTAATTTTCCGGTCAACTAGATCACTCAACATCTCCACTGAGCGTTTGTCAGAAGCTACCGCATAGGTCATCACTGAAGCCCCGGCAAATTCTAACCGTTTGACGATAGGTTCGTTAATATCTAGGGGCAAACTTTGACGAATTTGAGCTACCGCATTGCGTACATCATTAGTTGCCTGATTGCTATCAGTTCCGAGGACAAAATTGATAACGGTTCTTGAGCTGCCATCAGTAACGGTGGAGCGGATTTCGTCAATGTCTCCAAGGCTAGCAACAGCATCTTCAACTTTTTTGGTTACCTGGAATTCCAGTTCTGCAGGTCCTGCCCCTGGCTGGGTAACAGTAACCATAACCGCTGGAAGATCAATATTAGGAAGTCGATCAATTCCCAACTGGTTAAAGGAGAATAGACCGACTATTCCTAAAACCAGAAACATGACCAGAGTAGCAACCGGATTTTTAATTGACCAAGAGGAGACGTGAAAGGACATCTGATAAAGAGTTGAAGGTTAATCGGTTGAAGGTTAATCGGTTGAAGGTTAATTGGTTGAAGGTTAATTGGTTGAAGGTTGAAGGTTAATTGGTTGAAGGTTGAAGGTTAATTGGTTGAAGGTTGAAGGTTAATTGGTTGAAGGTTGAAGGTTAATCGGTTGAAGGTTGAAGGTTAATCGGTTGAAGGTTGAAGGTTAGTTGCTTGAACGCGATTGCGTGGCCAATAGGCCAAGGTTATTTGGTTGAACGCGATTGCGTGGCCAATAGGCCAAGGTTAGTTGGTTGAACGCGATTGCGTGGCCAATAGGCCAAGGTTAGTTGGTTGAACGCGATCGCGTGGCCAATAGGCCAAGGTTATTGGCTCAAGATGCAACTTGTAACCGCGTCACTTTCAACGGTTAATCAACATCGAACCTGTAACCTGGATGTAATAGGAGAATTGTTTCCAGGTAATTCTTGGTATTTATCGGCAAAACCCATAACTATAACCATCCTTTCTGTGAACTCTGCACAAGTTTTTAACGTGTAAGCTTATCGCTTTTTTCCCAGAAACTGTGTAATTGAAGGAATTACTCTTACTTCTAGGGTTAACTCTCCCAAACTCCCCAGTCAAAAGGTTTTTGGCTATGTCCCCACTACACCAACCTTTGATTGGCTTGAGCGGGTTGTGTCTGATGGGGTAACCGTATTTATTGAGTGCCGCTTTTTGTCTGCCACCCTGTCCTTTGCAGGTAACTAGTAGCGGTTGAGAGGTTCTCAACACCAAAGCTTCAACGTCTCCAACACAAGCTGCATCAATCCAATGCTGCTTGGGTAGTCCCAACTTAGTCCGGTTGTATTTGGTCTGAGCACCTGTGCCAGTAACCACAGGTTTTATTTCCTTGAGTACCTTTACTACTTTGTTGCGAGTTGTATTGACCGCTGCTGCATCTCTCAATGGCGAAAGCGCCTTGTTTTTGATTTTTTCTAGCAAGCCTGGTTTCTTTTTTAGGAATTCTTCAATAGGTCTATTGCCTTTTCGTTGATTACATTTTTCACAAGCTAGACAAAGATTGCTGACCCGTTCGCGTAGCGTCGGCTTTGCCGAATCACTCCCTCCTTTGGATTTTGGGTGAATGTGCTCAATCTGTAGGGGAATATTTTGCTTGCCACAATAGGCACACTCCCTCCCCCACTTCTCAAGTAAATATTCCCTGACTTCATACCCGGCTAGTTCACCTTGTTGGTACTCTATTCCATTAATTTCAGGGTTCTGCATTTTTTGGGTGTCAAACTTAACTCTTTCGACCCAAATCTCGCTGACCGGGCAAAATTTAATCAGTCGTTTAACCCAGGTTTCAATGGTTGACACCCTATGCTCTAGGCTGGGAGGAAGCCAGCCCTCTGAACGCCTACGATTAAGAAATCTAGGCTTTCTGTAGCGAGTGTGACGATTACGTCTCCCACGTCTAACAGCGCTTCTAGATTCTAATTTCTTTTTGATTAAACCTCCTCTGTGTTCTAGCTCCATCCCCCAAATGACTTGGTCGTTTTGGACTAAAGCAAATCCGGTGAACTTGCTGCCAGGGTCAATTTTGATTTGACAAGGTGAAATAGTTGGATTATCGACCGCAGTTTTCAAGATAATTGTAAATGGATACATCCTAAAAACCGCAGCTTTACCTTTGTCTAATAACCGGCGTGCTTTCTTAGGTAAAATCGGGTTTAATGGTTGCTTGTTTGTGTCAATAACAAAAACATAATTTTGCATCGTTAAATGCCTCAATATCGGTAATGTGTTCCTCGACCATGTTGTAATAGCTTGTCAGGCCAACTACACATTTTGCCTTCGTCTTAATGGTTGGCGATAGTGCTGGGGGCTGGAGTTCACCCCCAGGTATCATGACCAAAACAACGTAGGAAGTTCATCCTTGGTCTGCAACCTAGCTAGATAATTTCCGAGTCTTGCCGGAAATTACCAAGGCTTTTACTAGGTGCGTTCCTTTCAACCCTTAATGAACCTGTAACTTGTTAACTTTCAAGGCTTTTATTGAGTGTCTAAGACTTGGACGGGATCGCCGTCTTTGAGGAAAGCAGCACCTTTGAGTACAATGCGATCGCTTGGGGCTAAACCACTCTTGATTTCTACTTGCCCACTAGGGAGCAGTTCTCCCATGACCACTGGCTGTGCTTTAACGGTGTTATCTGCTTCGAGTCGATAAACGATGGCGCTAGTGTCGGGTTGGGGCAATACTGCTTTGGATGGTATGGTTAAACCAGTAGTTGATGAGATGGTGATGGAGCCTCGTAAAAACATCCCTGGTAGCAAGCTCCCAGAATTGGGTAAATCTACTTTTACCAGAGCTTGACGAGACTGCTGATCGACTATCGGGTCAATTTCTCGTACTGTTCCAGAAAGCTTCAGGCTGCTATCTCCTTTAGAAGATATTTCTACTGGTTGTCCAATCTGGATTTGGGACAGTTGGGTTTCGGGTACCCTTAATAACAGTTCCAAACGCCCCTTTTCGATAATGGTAAAGAGTGTTTCTGAGGAAGAGGTAATATCACCGACACGGGCATTTCTAGTGGCTACTTTGCCACTGACTGGTGCCACCACTTGGGTATCGTTCAGTCGCGCCATCACTAACTGGACTTGTGCCTTTTCTCTAGCCAGTTGAGCTTGGGCTTGAGCAATTACTTCTGGACGGGAACCAGCTAATCTTTGCTGGAGCTGCTGTTGCGCTTCTACTACAGCGGCTTCTAACTGGGCAATTTCTGGGGAGTTGGTGTTTCGTGCTTGCTCAAGGCGTTGTTGGGCTTCAGATAAATTCGCTTGAGCACTGAAATATTGACTTTCCACCTCATTATAGCGGTCTTGGGAAATGGCTCCTTCGGCAATCAATTTTTTCTGGCTCTCGAAGCGACGTTTAGCAAGACTCAACTGTGCTTCAGCAGATGCCACTTGGGCTTTAGCTTGGTCAATTTGTCTAGGAATACTAGCTTGAGCCTGTCTTAGACGAGCTTGGGCTTGGTCGAGACGAGCTCTAGCTTGGGCTTTTTCTTCTGAGCGTGTCCCTGCTTTGAGTTCTGCTAAACGGGCTTCAGCTTGGGCAACTGTTGCCTGAGCTTGAGCTAACTGTGCCTGAAGCACAGCATTATCTAGCCTGACCATTACTTGTCCTGCCTTGACAAATTCCCCTTCTCTAACCAGTACCTGTTTAATCTGTAAACCCGTTGCTTGGGACTTGACCCTAATCTCCTCAAAAGCAGCAACACTACCAATAGCTTCTAGAGTACGGTTAACTGTGGTGGTTTTTACCTCTGCCACCGTAACAGTTTGAGCAGGTACAGCGGAGGGGACAGCCGCAGGGGTTTCAGCAGAAGCTACAGCCGCAGGGGTTTCAGCAGTTTCAACAGGGGAATCGGTTTTTTGAACCTTTGGAGCTGTCCCGATCAATCGCATTCCTAGGAAGGTCAGCATAATGCCTATACCCATGGCCATCACTAAAGTACCTGCTCCTGATGACAAGGGGCTTTGGGATTCACTAGTCCCGGAGCTGGGTAATGATGAGGCTGAATCCTCCTGTTGGTGATTAGCTTGGTGTAATGGTTGTTGATCTGGCTGAGTGATAGTGCCAGAGCCATTTAGCTGAGATTTCTGTTGGTGATCTGGCTGAGTGATAGTGCCAGAGCCATTTAGCTGAGATCTCCGTTCATCTAAAGTGTTTCGGGTCATGGTTATTCCCCTGTTACTGGTAGTGCTGAGTAATTTTGTTAAAAAAATATGATTTTAAAGGTTATTTCTTAATATAACTTAAAACTTATTAATTTAAAAGTTATTAGGACCTGAGCTAAAACTGTCTATCTATGTTTTTTCTTAATCAAATAAGATGTATAATTATTAGTCGTCTGGTAATTAGTCACAGATTTAGCACTCCCCAACATCCATATCAATCAAGCATCGCTTTACGGATGCAGCGATGTCTTGGGGGAAAGCACAGGGAAAACAGCGGTGCGGACGCAGGTTTCGCACACAGAACCGCGCGCCACTAGCACTTGATCAGGGCAGGGCACAGAAAAAAGCAGACAGAAAGAAAGCCTATAGAATGGGATCCTCCTAACAATCAGCTATCAGCTATCAGCTATCAGCTATCAGCCTATGCCCTATGCGCACCCGTGCGCGTTCAGCTTTTGAAGAAAATAGCTGACGGCTGACGGCTGACCGCTGACTGCTGAATGCTTACTCTTAGGTGCGCTTTCCGCTCTTTGTGCCCTTGACCCATTAAGAATTAAATTCGCGCTTTGGTGCGCGCCTTTAGGCAAAGCCCGACGCGGGGCGCGAACGGGCGCGCACCTTTTATTGCCTCAGTTTTTGTGTGACATTTTCCTCTTTTTGCTGACTTTTCAAAGTCTAGTATTAGTTATAAGATATACTTTTTCAAAAGGTCTAGTCATGGGTGGAAGTAGTGATAAATTTCCTTAGATAAACGCAAACCAATGCCTGGTACTTCAGCAAGCTGTTTAACCGATGCGTTGCGAATATAATCAATGGAGTTAAAGTGAGCCAATAACTGTTTTTGCCGCTGGAATCCCAATCCAGGAATCTCATCTAAACGGGAACGATGTAACTGAGTAGTTCTTTGTTTGCGATGAAAATTCACCGCAAAGCGATGAGCCTCATCTCTAACCCTGCGCAAAAGTTGCACCCCTGGTTGCTCGGGATCAGTGGCTAGGGGAAATGGCTCCCCTGGTAAAAATAGTTCTTCGTACTGTTTAGCTAAGCTTACTACAGGCACTTCTTCTTGTAAATTTAGCTCTTGCAATACTGCTACAACTGCTGACAGCTGTCCTTTTCCCCCATCAATCATTACCAAATCAGGCCAATCTTTTCTGAGTGTTGAGTGTTGATTGTTGATTGTTGAGCTAATACTATCTGCTGGTTCTGGTTCGAGTTGACTTTTTCTAAAGCGACGGCGAATCACCTCAGCAAGGCTAGCAAAGTCATCGGAGTGACCGACAGTGATATTAGGATTTTTGATCTTGTAGTGACGGTAGTGCTGCTTGGCTGATGTGCCATCATGAAATACAACCTGAGAAGCCACTGCATTGCTGCCCTGGATGTGGGAAATATCATACCCTTCTATGCGCCGTGGTAAATCCGGTAAGTCGAGAATGTTAGCTAAATCCTCCATGGCTTTGGTGTTGCGGTCAACCAATCGCTGGGTGCGTTCCAGTTCATAGTTAGCATTGCGCTTGACCATTTCAATCAGTTCAGCTTTGGTTTGCCGTTGGGGGGTGAGTATAGTTACATTTCGACCTTTGCGCAGGCTCAAATAGTCAGCCAACATCTCCCCATCGGGTAACGGGTGTTGCACCAAAATTTCTGTAGGGATTTCTACAGCATCAGCAGTTTGGTAATGCTCTTCTAAAACCCGTTGTAAAATTGCTCCGAGTTCTATTGGCCCATTCCCTTGAGGGGCTACATCGGCAAAGAATCCCAATCGCCCGACTAAGTGACCAGCACGGATCTGAAATAGTTGGATGCAAGCATGTTTGGCATCAGCGGCTAGTGCGATCGCATCTCGTGATACAGTATCGTCAGGTAAGGCTACTTTTTGGTCTGTACTCAGGGACTTAAGTCCAGTAATCTGATCCCTAATTCGGGCTGCTAGCTCAAAGTTAAGGGATTCTGCTGCTTGTTCCATATTGGCCGTCAGCATCTCAATCAGTTCCCCAGTACGCCCTTGAAAAACCATAGCGATTTCCTGGATGGTTTGACGGTACTGTTCCGGTGTGATTAGTTTTTGACACACACCAGGACAACGACCTAAATCATAGTTAAGGCAAGGACGGTCTTTAAACAGAGGTTTAGGGCGTTGCCGGATGGGGAAAACCTGTTTCACCAAAGCTAAAGTATTGCGCAATAGCTTAACATCGACGTAGGGACCATAGTATTTATCGTGTTTATTCCCCATGCGCCGCTTACGGGTAATGAAGATACGGGGGTAATCCTCTGACCAAGTGATGGCAACATAGGGATATTTCTTATCATCCTTGAGCAGTACGTTGTAGTAAGGTTGGTGCTGCTTAATCAGATTGGCTTCCAAAGCTAGGGCTTCCGCTTCGGTATCGGTTACGATGAATTCAATATCAGTAACCCGTCCCACCATCATTGCAATGCGAGGACTGAGGGGTTGGGAGTAACGGAAATAGGAACGGACTCGCGTACGCAATTTTCGGGATTTGCCGATATAGAGAATACTAGCGCTATGGTCGCGCATCAAATAAACCCCTGGTTCCAGGGGAATTTCTTTCAATCGGCTTTCCAAGGGTTCTGGATCTTGGATTAATGGTTTAGAACTCATAGCGTGAATGGTCTGTGGTCAACTTTTGGTTGTTACTTGCCGTGTAAGCATTCAGCTAATGCGCTACTTGAGGTGCAGTCAGCCGTCAGCTAATCAACGGGAGATAGTAAACAAGCATCGGGGGTGCTGATACGAGTGGTTGAAAATCCCTGCTAGTTTTAGTACTCCGACCCCATGCAGTTATAGCGCCTGATACGCGACACGCGCTATAGCACCATCTGTAGCACCATCTGTAGTCCATATGCTGATAGCTGATAGCTGACGGCTGAATACTTACCTTGCCGTGATGCCGGACTAAGTTTGCTTGTGTTCCGCTAGCCGATTTGAGATCACATCCAAAAATTTATCCACATTAAATGGCTTAAGAATATAGTCATGAATGCCTAGTTCTCTGATCTTCTGAATATTGCTGCGATCTGCACTAGCCGTAAGAAACATAAAAGGAATTTTGGCTGTGGCTGGATCTTGACGTAGTACCTCCAATACCCCATATCCATCTAGTTCAGGCATCATTACATCGCACAAAATTAAATCAGGCGGTTCTTGTTGAACCAACTGTACACCTTCAACACCATTTTCAGCACCCTGAGCTTCAAACCCTTCAATTTCAAGGAGTTCGATCAGATTTTCTCGAATAAAAATCTCGTCCTCAATCACCAAGATTTTATTCATTATTATCCTGTTGAACCTAACTGTGAAAATTTAAATCTTATCAGAACTTTAGAATAAAATGCAATTATAACGGATAGTTGTAGTTGGTGCATTAGCCCAATGGCATATTATTGGGGGTAGCCCAAGTTTCATTGACAGCCAAATAAATATGAAACGATATGTTAGTGTACTCCAGTTGTTCTGGAGTACTGCGCTCACTGCTGAACTGGAATATCGGTTAAATTTTGCGATCGCTACCTTGAGCAGCCTAGGAAACCTGGCTGGTAGCCTATTCGGTCTATTCTTATTTTACCGGACTGGCTACACCTTTTCAGGCTGGAATTGGGAAGAAGCCCTGGTAATACTAGGGATGTTCACGTTACTACAGGGGTTTTCTGCCACGTTCCTGATTCCCAATCTCAACCGGATTGTGGATCACGTCCAGCAAGGAACCCTTGATTTTATCCTACTCAAGCCCATTAGTTCTCAGTTCTGGCTGTCTTGGCGAAGTGTCAGCCCTTGGGGGTTACCAGACTTAATCTTTTCAATGATAGTAATAGGCTACGCTGGTACACGCCTACACTTAGATATCGGCAACTATTTGTTGAGTGTAGTGCCACTATGTTTTGGGTTGACTAGCCTCTATAGCATCTGGTTTATGCTGGGAGCAACAAGCATTTGGTTTGTCCAAATCTACAATGTCACCGCTGTTCTGCGCAGTATGCTAGAAGCTGGTCGGTATCCCATGGTAGCTTATCCGGCTAGCTATCGGTTTTTCTTTACCTTTGTAGTGCCAGTAGCGTTCCTGACTACCGTACCAGCAGAAGTGATGTTGAATCGCAGTGATACCTTTTGGGTAGTAGGTTCCGGTATTCTAGCCCTAGGATTGCTGTTAGCTTCGAGCATTTTTTGGCAGTTTGCCCTACGTTTTTATACCAGTGCTTCTAGTTAGTAGGTGCCCTTTCCGTGATGGCGAGCAATCCCTCGCCATCACGGGTCGCACCTCTTGATTCTTGCGAATCAAGCTAAGATGGGTCAAGTCGCTTGACCTATGGTCACGCTGCTTAACGCGCTCCAATTCAAAGTTCAAAATTATTAATTCAAAATGATTCGGACAATTCTATATTTTGAATTTTGAATTAATAATTTTTAATTACCCGGGGGGCTTCCAGAATTAAAAAATTGCCAAATTAAGGCCGTAGCCCACCCTGCGCGAACGGATTTTCTTTATTTTGAAGTTTGAATTTTTAATTTTGAATTACCACTAGGGGTCATTGCATAAATTCTTGGTGCCAGATGGCAAAAGTTAGCAACGACCAAAGTTGACGGCTGTTACCAGGTTTGTAGTCTTGTATCAAGTTACAAACTTCCGGTTTAAAAATACCTGTTTCAGGCAACGTTTTAATTGACGCGCAAACATCTTCCCAGATATAATCTTTTATCCAAGATCCAAAAGGCGATCGCCAACCATACTTTTTCCGCTTTTTTACTACTTTTGGTAATAAATCTGAAAACGTTTCTCTCAGCAGTTGCTTATCTTTTTGCCAGCCCACTTTCCTGGCAAAGGGAATAGACATGGCATATTCAACAAATTGGTAATCTAAAAAAGGAGTCAGGGATTCGAAACCTGCTGGCGTACTTGTTTTATATGTCTTGATGCGATTTGATTCTTCAATGTCCAACTTCAAATCCATGTAGAGCAGGGCATCGTGGTTGCTAGTAATGTGATTGTTGGAGAGCAAACTTTTTAATAGTTCCTGATATATCGAGTCTATGACTCCGGTATCTGTAGCGTATTCTCCCTGTAAGAGCTGATTAAATTCTCCCTTGCCGTAGGTAAACCAAGTACTTAATCTTTCTACAGTTAAGGGTGCTAAGTCAACTCTTCTAAAAGCTGTAGGATTAAAGTGATCTTTTACTGGCCATTTGTTTCTGTTGGCATAGCCTAAGTTGCGCAACCACTTAGGTAATTTTTGCAAGAGGCTAATCTGCATATCTAATAGATGGCGCGGCTCACCTCCCAAGATGGCATCACTGCCATCCCCAGTCATTACTACTGCAATTCCTTGCTCCTTAAGCCATTCAGCCAGCCAGACCATGGTGACGTTAATCTGGTTACCATGAGGCTCGCCATAATTTCTCACACAACGCCGCAGTGTGCCGATTAAATCTTGTCTCCCAGAGATCATCAGCTGACTATGTTTGGTACCAAAATGGGCACTCACTGCTTTAGCAACATCAGCATCAGAGTTACACTGATTCGGATTTGTGTTCCAGATTTCAGCATCAAGGGAACCAATTTCAAAGGCTGTAGAAAAGGTGTGAACTGGTTCTTTTGAGAGTTTGCTCATCATCCCCACAACCAGGGTAGAGTCTAAACCACCACTCAGAAGTGCTGCGGGAGAAAAATCACTGTTGCGATCTAAGCGACGCTTTACCGCCAACTCAAACCGCGAGCGAAGATTGTCTCTTATTTCTGCTTCTGGCGTATTCTGCAATGTTGCGATTTGCTTGAGTTGCCAATAGCGATGTAGCTGCGGTGTTTTTCCAGCTTCAATGATTAAACTATGAGCAGGTTGTAGCTTTTTTACCCCCTTAACTAGGCTCAAGGGAGAAGGAATGTATCCAAAAACCAGGTAGGATTGCAACCCTTGAGGGTCTACAGCTTTGGAAACAACAGGGTGTTCTAGGATTGCCTTGAGTTCTGAAGCAAAAATAAAAGTAGAGTGTAGCTGATCGAAGAAGTAATATAGTGGTTGCTCCCCAAATCTGTCTCTCGCTAACCACAGCTTTCCAACAGAGCGGTCCCAAATAGCAAAAGCAAATGTACCATTGAGCTTATGAACAACCTCTGTTCCCCAAGCTTCGTATCCCTTCAGTAACACTTCAGTTTCACGATTAGATTGGAGATCAAACCCCAATGTTTCCAACTCGTCTCTGATTTCTCGGCAGTTGAGAATTGTACCACTGAAGACAACGACCTTTGTATGGTTAGAGTTCCACATTGGCTTATAGCTATCAGCGCTTAAGTCTCTCGTGATCAGGGGAACATAACCTAGAGCCACTCCATCCTCTGGTTTAATGTCTAAATAACTGTCATCCGAACCACTATCGGCAATTGCATTACGCATGCGCAGAAGCAAGTTCCGATCAAGATGCTGATCTGTAGCTGTGAAAATGCCAACTATACTACCCATTAATCCTGGATACCTCGAACAAAACAAATTGCGTTCGCTTAGCGTGACCTACGGTCAATCGCGAAGCGTGGCCTACGGCCAATCGCCCTCTAGTAGCTTAACAAGTAACTCAACAACTAATTAGAAGACTTATGACTATAATTCCCGTAAGTCTTGACAAAATTACTATTTTGGTATCTCGCAAAATTGGGCTTTTTAACGGTGATTGGACAATTCTGAACTTAGCTGTCCGGCAAAAGAAGCCCCACACCTAATGCGTAGCATTAGGTGTGGGGCTTCTTTTGCACAGGGTATTATAAAATTGCTATAATATATGTACTGATAAACAAAGCCGTTCGCGAAGCGTGGCCAAAGGCCTTAAATGCTGGTTTTTCAGCCACCTACTAATCAAAAATATAACTTATTGTATTGTTCCGGCGCGGAGGGGCATCCCGTGTCGTTAATAAAGCTTACCGAGTATCCGAACCGTTGGGTGGAGTTGGTAAGAAGCCCACACGCTCACTCAAAGAGTCAGTGTGGGAGTATGTCACGATTAACTCCTTTGTTGGTTTTACAGGGAAGCAAAGCACCTTTGAAAAAACCGATGCTCATGTGCGCGTAGCGTGGCCTTTTGGCCAAGGAGCCGCTACGGGAACGCAGAAATTACGGATACCCATTAGCAGCAGCTGGGGAAAAGTACTGAGATTATGAATTTTCAGCTGCTGCTTTGGTTTTTGCTTTTGTCCAGTGCTGCTGGGTTTGCGTTTGCGGCTATTTAACTATTTCAGGACTTACGCACAGAATCCATGGGTAGGGTGGGCAAAACCTTGCCCACCCTACAGGTAGAGTTAAATTGAGGGATTTGCGTAAGTCCTAAGTGTAATAATGTGGTAATAGCTCCAATTAGTTGAGCTTGTTGATCAATCGCTGTCAGCCATGCAAAGCGCGAGTGGGCGAAACCCACGCAGGTCGGCGCTGCATCGCTTCTAGTTTTTCCTCTGAAACATCGGGAGAAGAAGCAGCCATCAGAATTCATTAGGCTTGTGGCGGATAAGCTTCTATCACTGTTCGCGTAGCGTGGCCTTTTGGCCAAGGCTGTGCTTGCTTAATACATAGAATAATTTTCGTTCTAAATTGCTCTATGTTCTCTATAGTTTTATTCTTATTAACAATGCAACTTAACAATGCAACTGAGCTTTGTCTAAACCTAACCTTTGATTCATCTATCTCAGGGGAAAAGGATCTAAATTAGATTTAAAAATTGTCTATTTTGTGCTGTGATAGCAATTGCTGTAATGGTGTTTATAAATTAAAATTACGTTCGCGTAGCGTGGCCTTTTGGCCAAGTAATGTAGCGCTATGAATCTTGCTTCACTCAACTATTTTTTGATTAGTTGCTAAGGCAAAGCATCGGGTATATGACCTGATAAAATCAAAAGAAATCATGGTCGCCCAAATGCTTTGCCCCTCAATCAGTAATAAGGTATACTAGCGGTTTTTAGCCTAATGAGCTACACAGAATTTTTTCCCTGTTCCCTAAAACCAGGAAATCTGTACCTCACAAAACTTAAAAACGCTATACTACCCTTATGAACTCAATCCCATCCAATCGGTGTGGAAGAACTCACCCCTGGGTTTATCCAGCCGCTCGTAGGTATGAGCACCAAAGTAGTCGCGCTGGGCTTGGGTCAGGTTTTGGGGTAAGCGATCGCGTCGGTAACTGTCGAAGTAATCTAGGGATGCACTAAAAGCAGGGACTGGAATCCCTAATTTGTTTGATACCGCTAGCACTTCTCGCCAACCATCCTGACGATCCAAAATGGTTTGCTTAAATTCAGGAGCTAACAACAGATTGGGGAGTTGGGGATTTTGGTTGAAGGCATTCTTAATCTTATCCAAGAAGCCAGCTCGAATGATACAACCTCCTTTCCAAATCCGGGCAACTTCACTCAAGTTCAGATTATAGTTAAACTCTTCCGATGCCCGACTCAAGAGTGCCATCCCCTGAGCATAGGAACACATCTTAGAGCAATAGAGAGCATCCCGGACTTTGGTAATAAATGCTTTGACATCGCCATCATACTTGCCCACAGGACCAGTGATTTCCTTAGCTGCTGCTACCCGCTGATCCTTGAAAGAGGAAATGACACGAGCATTGACTGCAGCGTAGATGGTAGGAATTGACACCCCTAGTTCTAGGGAACTAACTACAGTCCACCGTCCAGTGCCCTTTTGTCCAGCAGCATCAAGAATCATCTCCACTAACGGTCCATTCGTTTCTGGATCAATGTATTTGAAGATATCTGCTGTAATTTCAATCAAAAAGGAATTTAGCTCATCAGTGGTGTTCCATTCAGCAAATACCTCATGTAGCTGCTTGTGATCTAGTCCCAAGGCATTTTTCAGTACATCGTAGGCTTCAGCAATTAGTTGCATGTCGCCATACTCAATGCCATTGTGTGCCATCTTAACGTAGTGACCAGCACCACCGGGACCAATGTAGGTAACACAGGGACCATCATCAACCTGAGCCGCAATTTTGACCAAAATTGGTTCTAAATCCTTGTATGCCGATGAAGTACCACCAGGCATTAAACTCGGACCATTGAGCGCTCCTTCTTCACCACCACTGACGCCCATGCCAACAAATCCCAATCCTGTGGCTTCTAAATCCTTGGTCCGCCGCTCGGTATCTTGGTACAGAGAATTGCCACCATCAATGATCATATCTCCTGGCTCTAGGAGAGGTTTGAGTTGCTCAATAACTGCATCAACTGGCTTCCCTGCTTTCACCATCACTAGGATTTTGCGGGGTCGCTCTAGAGCTTGAACAAACTCTTCCAAGGAATAAGCGGCTTTCACATCCTTGCCCTGAGCTCGCTCAGCCATAAATTTCTCGGTTTTGGCAGCAGTCCGGTTGTATACTGCGATTGGGAAACCACGACTTTCTACATTAAGCGCGAGGTTTTCCCCCATTACAGCCAAACCAATTACCCCAAAGGTCCGTTGTGTCATAAAAATCTCCGCCAGTGTTGCTGTAGTAGTTGTCTAGGGTGGATTCACTCCCAGGTTAGCCCGATATTTTGGGTTCTTGCGTGACATACTCCCGACGCTGAATTAAAAATTACACCGTGGGCTTCTTAACCTCACAGTTAAGATTTCCTGCGTAGCACTTATCTAGGCACAATACCCCCGACAGTACGCCATTAGCAGGCAGTTTCCGTTCCCCAATTGTCCTTGGGTACTTATTCATTCCACGGTCACAAATCACTTCGGCTGAGGCAACATCTCTATTGTTTGAGTAGCCACATTCATCACAGGTATGCCAACGAATTGAGAGATTATTATCCCAATCTGCACCACATTCAGGACAGAGCTTAGATGTACCTTTATGATCAACTGTGGCGAAAAACTTTCCTCGTTTCCAGCACACCCATTTCAACAATTCTCGGAACTGACCAAAACCAGCATCTAGAGAATGTTTACCCAAAAAGCCTTTCGCCATCACTCTGTAATCAATGTCTTCCACAAAAATCGAATCGGCTTGGTCACAGAGTTGATGGGCTATTTTGAGGTGGAAATCTTTCCGAGTATTGGCAATTTTGTGATGTAATCGTGCCACCTTAATTTGTGCTTTTTCCCAATTCTTAGATTGCTTCTGTTTCCGAGACGTTCTACGTTGCAGCAATTTCAGCTCGCGTTGTAAGTCTACAAAAAACTTAGGTCTAGGAATTGTCAGTCCATCTGATGTTGCCAGAAAGTCAATTAATCCAACATCAACCCCGATTGCTCGTCCAAAAGACGGAGTATCGGGGACAGACACATTAGCTTGAATTGTAATGACGACAAACCACTTTGTTCCTCGACATCTCGACAGAACCCTTACACCCTTGACTTTGAATCCATCAGGGATTTTTCGGTGCAAGTTAATGTCTATAAGCCCGATCTTGGGGAGTTTAATTTTACTCCCAATAATGGGGTTTTTTGAGAATTGTGGAAATAATAATGATTGGTAGCGACCAGACTTTTTAAAGCGTGGAAAACCCCGACCTTTCTGTCGGAAATACTCCCAGGAATTATGTAGCCGTTTAACGACATCTTGCGTCACCTGGGAATGTACTTCTTTCAAGTCAGGTTCAGTTTTTTTCCACTGCGTTAACTGTCGCTTTTGTTCTATATATCCAGGAAACGGAATGTCAGTAGACATGATGTATTCCCTGTTGATTGAACACCTATCAACCGGACACTTCCGACTGTTAATCCAGTCTTTTAAGTCTCGCAGACAACGATTATAAAGTCGCCTGCAAGTTTCTAGCCAACTCAACATTAATTGCTGTTGAGCGACATCTGGATAAATTCGGTACGTGTAGTTCATGGTTAGTGTCATAGACTATAGTTTAGCACAAACCAGCCGAATGATAACTGTTAAGATTATTTATATAATTAAATGTTTTGGGGACATCGAATGCCTCAACAGTTTTGGGGAGTCCATGTATCCCGACACCGAATCGAAGATTACGGTGCTGGGCTTATAGCTCCCGAAACCCCTCACAAGCTAAAGAAGAGATTAAGAGTTGCGGTAGTAATGCCATTAACAAATGCTACATTCAGATATGCGGAAATTCCTGATTGATACCGATACCGCTTCCGATGATGCCGTTGCACTCCTGATGGCACATCGTTGGCCAGATGTCCAGGTTGAAGCGATTACTATAGTTAGCGGAAATGTAGCTGTGGAACAGGGAGCAAAAAACGCCCTCTATACCCTCGAGATGTGCGGCGCATCCACTCCTGTCTACCTTGGCTGCCCTAAACCGATGCTCCGCCCATGCAAATATGCTCACGGGTTCCATGGTGAAGATGGTATGGGGAACATGCACTACCCTGAGCCCCAGGCTAAACCCCAGGTAGATCATGGTGTGGATGTGATCATCGATACTATTAAGAGCAATCCTGGGGAAATCACCTTAGTTACCTTAGGACCACTGACTAATATTGCGATCGCATTACTCCGTGCCCCAGAAATAGCCTCCCTAGTCCAGCGTTGCGTGATCATGGGTGGAGCCGCTAATGTTGTGGGCAACGTCACTCCAGCTGCGGAATATAACATTTGGGTAGATCCAGATGCTGCTAAAATTGTCTTTCACAGTGGCATGCCCATGTCGATGGTCGGTTGGGAATTAAGCCGTGCTCAAGCAGCATTGCTCCCTGATGAGATCGCACAAATCAAAAACTTAGGCACGGAATTATCACGTTTTGCTGTAGACTGCAATACTAGCGCCTTAGAAGCCAGTGTTAAAATTCAACATTCCCCTGGCTTAACCCTTGCTGATCCTGTAGCGATGGCAGTGGCTCTCGACCCAACCATCATAACCAGGCAAGGTAAATACTACGTGGAGGTAGAAACAGTAAGCGAACTCACCCGTGGTCAAACTGTAGTGGATGAGCTGGGAGTACTCAACCAAACACCAAACATGACTGTAATTTGGTCTATCGACGCACCCCGATGGAAAGAAAATTTATACCTTTGCTTGGGATAATTGTTAATTGCTCTGCTGTACTGGTTTGGCTAAATAAACAGTCTGTAATAGGGAACAGGGAACAGGGAACAGGGAACAGGGAACAGGGAACAGGGAACAGGGAACAGGGATGCACATAATTTTTTATCTGTTGCAAAAATTATAAATTCTAGTCTATAAAGTGAATAGTAAATAGTCATTTAAATTGATAAAAATAAATATTACGATCACCGATGATTTATGATTAATTAAATTTAAATAAGATATACAAGCATTTACTTTAAATTATAACTATACTAATTTTAATAAAAACCAGCTTTGTAGTAATCCAAAACTTATTTAAATCGACTAAATTAATCGAGAAATAATAATTTTATTTTTCTTGTTACATTGTCTTGTAAAATGTAGTTTAATTTTAACAAAATATATATCTTATAGTATATAGAGATTTTGCCTATTGCCTATTGCCTATTGCCTATTGCCTATTGCCTATTGCCTATTGCCTATTGCCTATTGCCTATTGCCTATTGCCTTTTGCCTTTTGCCTTTTGCTGAAATTCGTGTATTTACAACCCAGATAAAAACGCTATACTTATGTCCCGTGCCAAAGCCCTAAAATACTACATAATAATCCGTCTTCTCCTAGCGCCCCTGATGCTATGGACAATTACCACCCTAGTGTTTCTTCTGCTCAGAGCTACCCCAGGAGATCCCGTGGATGCTGTATTAGGGAATCGTGCTCCAGATAGCGTTAAAGAAGAATACCGACAACAATTAGGATTAGCCGACCCGTTGTGGTTGCAGTATATTCGCTACTTAGGATCCTTGCTACGTTTAGACCTAGGTACCTCAATCACCAGCCAAGGTCAAAAAGTCTGGGAGATTATTCAACAACATTTCCCCGCCACCGTAGAACTATCAGTATGCGGCATGGCCATAGCATTCTTAGTTGGTATAGGAGTCGGTACTTTAGCGGCATCCCGCAGCGGAACAGTTTGGGATGTGGGGGGTAGATTATTTGGCATTATTACTTACTCCATCCCTCTGTTTTGGATGGGAATGGTGGTGCAGTTAATTTTCTCTGTTCAGTTGGGTTGGTTTCCCATCGGTACTCGCTATCCCATTACCCTAGCAACACCAGAAGGGTTTACTGGTCTATATACAATAGATAGTCTCTTCAGTGGTAATTTGGTTCAGTTTTTCACTGCTATCTATTATTTAGCCTTACCCAGTATTACCTTAGGGCTGCTGTTAAGTGGAATCTTTGAACGGATTGTGCGGGTAAACTTGAAGCAAACTCTCAAGGCTGATTATGTAGAAGCGGCCAGAGCTAGAGGTATTCACGAAAGGCGGATTGTTTTTGCCCATGCTCTGAAAAATGCCATGATTCCTGTGATTACAGTGCTCGGGTTGACCTTAGCTGCTTTGTTAGGTGGAGCAGTGTTAACAGAGGTGACGTTCTCTTGGCCAGGGTTAGGGAATCGGTTGTATGAAGCAATTTCTGGGCGGGATTACCCGACGGTGCAAGGGATTATGGTATTTTTTGCCACTATTGTGGTAATCGCAAGTATTGCCATTGATATTGTTAATGCTTTGATTGACCCCCGTATTCGGTACTAATAGCAATTATTTAACGTAGGACTACAGATGGAGATGGGCAGATGGGGAGATGGGAACATAGGGAGATTGGTGGAAGAGAAAGTTGTACGTTTGAGCGCAACTCGATATTAGCAGGTGATCCGTAGCAGATCAGGAGTACTGAAAGCCGAAACTATACTGGATAGAGTGAGTGTGGTGAAGGTTACGTGAGTGATGAAGTGATAGATAATTTGTATATGAGGCAACATTTTGCTTCATGATGAGTAGAGAAGCACGTAAGGAGTACTCCGAAAATGCTGGCATACCTCTTGGCGTTGGTTATTGCTCTTGGTAGCTTAGTCTTTTACCTAGCTGCCTTCTTTTTACCAGAGGTCCATCGTAAATATGACTTTATCTGGAGTGGAGTGGGATTATTATACGCTCTAGTGTTATGGATTTGTGCTGGACGCATTACTGGCGGCGTCTTAATCGGTCAAATTGCGGGTGTATCGTTGGTAGGCTGGTTGGGTTGGCAAACCTTGACCTTGCGACGAGCCTTGATACCGATTGACCAACAAACCCCTATCCCAAGTCAAGCTGAATTTATCGCCAAGATTCAAGAAATACTGCCAATTGAGTCATTAAAAGGGCTACTACCTAAAGTAACTGGCTTTATTGGCAATCTTTTGGGCAAACGCCAAGACTCAGGCCGAACTCCTGCTGTACCGGCAGATACAACCATGGCGTCGCCCACCCAGGAAACTAATCCCAAAACTGCCCAACCAAGCTCTGCAGCCGATGAAGCAACTACGGTAGCATCGACTACCCAAGAAGCGGTTTTAGAAACAACAGATGACACTAAAACCTTAGATTCGGCTGAAACGACTCCCCCTAAAATAGAAACCCCCCAACCAGTACCAGTGGCTAAGGAAGACTCACCTCCCGCACAGCCAGAGTCAAGTCAGGAGCCAGAGCAGAAACCAGAAGCGATCGCACCAGAAGCGATCGCACCAGAAGCGATCACACCAGAAGCGATCACACCAGAAGCGATCACACCAGAAGCAAAAGCCCCAGAAGCAAAAGCCCCAGAAGCAAAAGCCCCAGAAGCAAAAGCCCCAGAAGCAAAAGCCCCAGAAGCAAAAGCCCCAGAAGCAAAAGCCCCAGAAGCAAAAGCTCCACCTCCTCCTAATCCCAAGGTGGAATAAAAGTCAAGCGCAACACAAAAGCCGCCACCAGCTCCAACTCCGAAACAACCGATTCCTAAAAAATCCGACAATCCTTCCAAGGAAAGTTGAAGGTTGGGGAAATTGTTGCTCATAATAATAAGAGATATATATAGACATATATCCTTTGTTGACATCCTTTGTTAACATCCTTTGTTGACCGTTGATTGTTTAATATTGCTGTAATGTTGAATCTAACTACTCAGCAATACACAGTCAGCGGTCAGCAGGTTAAAGTGGGTTAGATGGATCTAATCAACTCTTAATAAACTGCTCTACTAGTAGAATTTCGGCTTTAAACTGTGACAGCATCCAAAAGCTATAAAGATACGGTCAATCTGCCCAAAACTGAGTTTAATATGCGGGCAAACGCTATCAAGCGAGAACCAGAACTCCAACAGTTTTGGGCAGAGCAAACTATTTATGAGCGTCTGTCACAAACTAATCCTGGCGAGATTTTCGTGTTGCATGATGGCCCCCCCTACGCCAACGGCTCTCTGCACATGGGTCACGCCCTCAATAAAGTCCTCAAGGACATCATTAATAAGTACCAACTGCTGCAAGGTCGCAAAGTTCGCTATGTACCTGGTTGGGATTGTCATGGCTTGCCCATTGAGCTGAAAGTCTTGCAAGCCATGAAGCTAGAGGAGCGTCAACAGCTCACTCCGATCAAACTGCGCCGGAAAGCGAAGAAATTTGCCCTGAAAACAGTAGAGCAACAAAGCAAAGGTTTCCAGCGGTATGGGGTATGGGGAGACTGGGAACATCCTTACCTGACTCTAAACCCAGAGTACGAAGCGGCTCAAATTGGGGTCTTTGGTCAAATGGTCTTGAAGGGCTACATCTACAGGGGACTGAAGCCAGTTCACTGGAGTCCCAGTTCTAAAACAGCCCTAGCGGAAGCGGAGTTGGAATATCCCGAAGGTCACACCTCCCCAAGTATCTATGCGGCTTTCCCAATGACTAAGGCAGCGCCAGGGATAAAGGAGATCCTAGACCCATTTTTGCCAAATCTTGGTGTTGCGATCTGGACGACGACTCCCTGGACAATCCCTGGGAATTTGGCAGTAGCAGTTAATCCAGAACTGACCTATGCAGTAGTGGAAGGTGGTACACACGCTAACCCTACCCAATTCCTATTAGTAGCAGCGGATTTGGTAGAAAGACTATCAGCTACTCTGGAAACTCCACTTACGGTAAAAACGACTGTTAAGGGTGAGGCGTTGGAGGATTGTACTTACCAGCATCCCCTATTTGAGCGGGAAAGTAAAATTGTGATTGGTGGGGATTACATCACCACTGAATCCGGGACAGGTTTAGTCCACACAGCTCCTGGTCATGGTCAAGAAGACTATGGTGTGGGTCAGCGTTATGGGTTACCTATCCTTTCCCCAGTAGATGCGGATGGGAAGTTTACCGCAGAGGCAGGACAGTTTGCTGGGTTGAATGTACTTAAGGATGGCAATCCAGCCATCATTGAGGCACTGAACACAGCTGGGTCATTGCTGAAAGAGGTACCCTATGTTCATAAATATCCTTACGATTGGCGCACTAAAAAACCAACTATCTTTAGAGCCACAGAACAATGGTTTGCTTCAGTAGAGGGATTCCGGGATGAAGCAATAAATGCGATCGCATCCGTAAAATGGATCCCTGCCCAAGGACAAAACCGGATTACCCCGATGGTGGCGGATCGTTCCGATTGGTGCATTTCCCGCCAACGGAGCTGGGGTGTACCAATTCCGGTATTCTACGACGAAGAAACTAACGAACCCCTGCTTAATGAAGAAACCATTGCTTATGTCCAAGGCATTATAGCTGAGAAAGGTTCTGATGCCTGGTGGGAACTATCAGTAGAGGATTTGTTACCAGAATCCTATCGTAATAATGGTAAGACCTACCGCAAGGGTAACGATACCATGGATGTCTGGTTTGACTCCGGGTCCTCTTGGGCAGCTGTGGCCGAGCAACGGGAGGAATTACGCTATCCCGTGGATATTTACTTAGAAGGATCAGACCAACACCGGGGTTGGTTCCAGTCCAGCTTACTCACCAGTGTAGCCAGCAATGGCTATGCCCCCTACAAAACTGTTTTAACCCACGGCTTTGTTCTAGATGACCAAGGGCGCAAGATGAGTAAGTCTTTGGGGAATATCTTGGAACCAGCTATCATCATCGAGGGTGGTAAAAACCAGAAAAAAGAACCCCCTTACGGAGCTGATGTGCTGCGATTGTGGGTATCTTCTGTAGACTATTCCTCAGATGTTCCAATATCTCAGAGTATTCTCAAGCAACTAGCCGATGTGTATCGCAAAATTCGCAATACATCCCGTTTCCTGCTAGGCAACCTTCATGACTTTGACCCAGCTGAGCATAGGGTGCCTGTTCAGGAATTACCGGAATTAGACCGCTACATGCTGCACCGGATCACAGAGGTATTTGAGGATGTAACTGAAGCGTTTGAGAGTTATCAATTCTTCCGGTTCTTCCAGAGTGTGCAGAACTTCTGTGTAGTAGACCTGTCTAACTTCTATCTGGATATTGCTAAGGATCGACTCTATATCAGTGCTCCCAACTCACCACGGCGGCGCAGTTGTCAGACAGTGCTACAAATAGCAGTAGAAAATTTAGCTAAAGCGATCGCACCGGTCCTCTGTCACATGGCAGAAGATATCTGGCAATACCTGCCTTACCAGAAATCCCATGAATCCGTGTTTGAGTCAGGTTGGGTCAAATTAGACGAGCAATGGAAAAACCCTGAACTAGCGGCGTCCTGGTCAACCTTGCGCACCATCCGCACAGAAGTAAATAAAGTACTCGAAAAAGCCAGAGCCGAAAAGATGATTGGCTCATCTCTAGATGCTAAGGTCTTGCTTTATGTTAAAGATCAACAATTAAAGCAGCGCCTGGAAGCTATGAATCCTTCCGATAGCCTGAGTGGAAATCAAGTGGATGAATTGCGCTATCTCCTCTTAGCCTCTCAAGTAGAATTAGTAGATTCCCTAGAAGCCATACAAGCAGCTGCCTATAGGGCTGAATCAGAAACTATAGCCCTAGGGGTAGTCAATGCAGAAGGCTTAAAATGCGATCGCTGTTGGAACTACGGATCTAAAGTAGGTACAATTGCTGAGCATCCTACCATCTGCGAACGGTGTAATGCTGCCTTAGCTGGTAACTTCTGAGGTGACTTGTGGACTAACTTGTAAGTTATTGGTGATTTAAAGATTGCTAAGGACGGTTAGCACTATTAGCCAGATCAGGGATTGGAGATTCAACACTAATCCCTGATTTATTCATCCCTGATTTGTTCGGTAGTTTTAATCCCCTCAAGCTTAAGCAAAAATTCTTCTGTCAACTTGTAGAATGCTTTAGAGCCAGAAGAATTAGGATGAGCGATAACTACAGGACTAAAACTATCCACAGCTTTAGCAACATTAACATCCATGGGAATACGAATTTTAAAAATTTGGTTACTATCGAAATCGTTATCAACTCGCCTCATCACTTGCTTATAGTACCTACCCATTAGTCCTCCGCCTGACAAAATAAAGATAATCCCCAACAGCTGCAAGTTAAGAGGACTATCCTGCTGATGACTTTCTTTGAGCCTGGCAATCCGTCTTTCTAGGAGTTGAATTCCTACAATAGATAAAGGTTCTGGTCTGGCTGGTAGCAGATAGAAATCACTAGCTACAATGCCACTGCGAGTCAAAAGATTGTACCCAGGAGCGCAATCTAAAATAATAAAGTCATAGTTAGGGATAATCGGCTCTAATATCCCTTTGATTAATAGACTTTCAAAGCGGCTCCAAACCTTACTAAATTCCACCTGCCCTTCCTGAACAGATTGCTTATGGAGTAGATCAGAAACTACATATTCATCATAAAGCTCAATATCTCCTGGCAATAAATCCAATCCTTTGATATTACAATTATCAGTTTGAATAATATCCTCAATTGTTAATCGACTGCGATAGCTAGGTTTAGTGACTTTGTCAATTAACCGACTTAATGTCCGCCTTCCTTTTCTAGCTTTAGCAAATGCTTGGGGCTGCATTAAGCTCAAGGTTCCACTAATTTGGGTATCTAAATCGACCACCAAAACCCGCTTATTATGATTTTTGGCTAAGCAAGTGGCCAAATTGACGGTGAGGGTGGTTTTGCCCACACCACCTTTCATATTGACTGTACTAATGACTAATCCCATTGATTAACGTGATCTTGCCATGACACTATTCACCATCATTAAGTATTATTGGTTACTAGGCAAGAATTCTGATGGATTACTATGATTTACCCTTGGGCAGTCCGCAATCATCGGGTAAGTTGTCGAGAGTTATACCCAAGGCTTGACACAGGGGTTTCATCGGTGGAATACTCAGCTACCTTCAACCTGGCCAAAATTTCTGCATCAGCATTGAGGGGTTTATTGTGGGCTGATGCGATTGGCCGTAGGCCACGCTACGCGAACGCAAAATTGCTGAAAATTCCCCTACACCTGATTGTACCTATTGAATGCTCGGTTGAATCGTTGGTTGAATGCTCGGTTGATGTGATCGTTGTGTATCGTGGTCCAAGGTCTGCTCAAAAAACCATGTATCTTTCAGGTGCGACCCGTGGCGAATTTAATAATTAGATGCGGAAAGAGCACCGATTAAGTAGCTTATGGGCTGAAATTATTACCCAGTATGGATTTTAGCTTGGATGTCGCCCCCCAGGATGGACTTATAGCATTTTTATTTGAGTTGTGAACAGAATCCTTAGGAAAAGGCAAGAGTTAATCAAGTATATAGTTTTTTTTGGTAATAAAAAAATGGTAGTCCTTGTTTACAAATCATTTGGAAATGCTATATATCGACTTGCCATAGCTAGATTTGTTCTGTATTGTTACTAAATACCCCCAATTTTGGGGGTATTTCAGCCAGGGAAAAGGTTTTTGGCGAAACGTTAATGTTATGAAACCTTTTCCCTTCTCTTTTTTAGACTAAGGTCAAGCGCACCTTTGGTTAAATCTTTGTGATTAGCGTGATTTGCGCGGTCTTGGGGGTTTCCCCCATGAGCGACTGCATCAAGACAAGGCTTCTTTATTCTTACGGTAACTTCAAAATCGACCTTGCTTAATATTATATATATTTTACATTAAGGCGTCAAGGTGTAAAGTCAAATCTCTGGCTCGCTATCCATCCCCAAGCTACAACGCACGAGGTTGGGGAATTCCGCGAGTTTTGTTAACCTAGAACCTGCTCACTTTCAACCAGCTAACCAACCCTACAAGGGATGCCTTGGGCAAACAACCTCTTAACCTTTAACCTCTTAACCTTCAACCTCTTAACCTTCAACCTCTTAACCTTCAACCTCTTAACCTTTAACCTCTTAACCTTCAACCTCTTAACCTTCAACCTCTTAACCTTCAACCTCTTAACCTTCAACCTCTTAACCTTCAACCTCTTAACCTGCTAACCCCCAACCTGTAACCTTAAATGGATGTACCTTAAGAGCCTACACCTGCGACAGTTTCGTAACTACAGAGATTGCCTGGTCAACTTCGATGCTCCCAAGACAATTTTGCTGGGTAATAATGCTCAGGGGAAATCGAATCTACTGGAGGCAGTAGAGTTGCTCTCTACCCTCAAGAGTCATCGGTCAGCACGCGATCGCGAATTGGTCTTAGAAACTACTCCCATTGCCGAGATTCGGGCTACTCTAGAACGAACCTATGGTTCAGTAGAACTAGGATTAACCTTGCGCACTCAAGGACGACGTACTGTTGCTCTCAATCAAGAATCCTTACGTCGGCAGTTGGACTTTTTAGGTATTCTGAATGCGGTACAGTTTTCTAGCCTAGATTTGGAACTAGTGCGAGGAGCACCAGAACGGCGTCGCGCCTGGCTCGATTCGATTTTGACTCAGCTCGAACCAATTTATGCTTACATTTTGCAGCAATATAACCAGGTATTGCGACAGCGCAATGCTTTGCTCAAAAAAATCCGTAAACTTCAACAAGAAGGGGAAGTTGATCCATCGGTATCCAACCAGTACAATGCTGAGCTAGGGTTGTGGGATGCCCAACTGGCTACTGCTGGCTCACGGGTCACCCGCCGTCGAGACAGAATGCTAAAACGGTTAGCTCCTTTAGCCCAAGCATGGCACGCTAGTATTAGTGGCAAGACAGAGGTATTGGATATTACCTATGCCCCTAATGTCAGTCTGTTCAAAGATGACCCAGATCTAGTCAAGCAGGCTTTTTTAGAGAAAATCCAACAGTACTCCCTTCCTGAATTTCATCAAGGGAGAACCCTAGTCGGTCCTCACCGGGATGAAGTACAGTTTACCATTAATCAGACCCCTGCAAAGTCCTATGGTTCTCAGGGTCAACAGCGAACGTTGGTATTAGCGCTCAAGTTAGCAGAATTGAAGCTGATTGAAGAGGTGGTGGGAGAGCCACCTCTGTTGTTACTCGATGATGTATTAGCTGAATTAGACTTGAATCGGCAAAATTTACTATTGGATGCTATTCAGGACCGGTTTCAGACTTTAATTACCACTACTCACTTGGGAGCTTTTGATTCCCAATGGCTGAATTCGTCTCAGATTCTTTCAGTGCAAGCAGGAGAAATTAAAAGGTTGCAAGCTTGATGGTTGATGGTTGATACTTGATGATTGATCGGGAAAACTGCTTTTACACTTTGTTATTAAGACATAATTTTTTGGGAATACTAAGGTTGTATAGCGCTAAGCGCAAGGGAAAATGCAAAAGGAAAAGGTGCCCTTGACCCATTAAGAATTAAAATCCCCACGGGTCGTACCTAAAAGTTTGCTATAAGAGCTTTTGCTGCTTGTATCAATATGAATTAATGTTGTTTTTTAGTTAATCTACAGATCATAACCTATGGAACTTCATGCATATACTAAAACAATTGATGAACTTTTTTCAGTTAACAAAAAGTATATTGTTCCTAGATTTCAGAGAGAATATTCTTGGTCAACAGAGCAAGTTACGGAGTTGTGGGAAGATATAATCTCGAATATTCAGATTACAGACAATCATGAGTTTCACCATGAAGAACATTTTATTGGTGCTCTTGTTTTAGTTGGTGATGACAAATCCAAACAATTGAATATTGTTGATGGCCAACAACGACTCACTACTTTAACGATTTTTCTCTCTGCCCTCTGTGAGCGTTTTATTGAAATCGAAAAAGATGATTTAGCTCAAGGAATATATGAACCTTTCATTGCTGGAAAAAACAGTAAAAATCAATATTATTTTAAACTAGAGCATGAAATTCCAAAGTTTTTTTTTAAAGCCAGCATCCAAAATATCAAAAAAATCAAAAATGAAAAAAATCAACCAAAAACAGAAGAAGAAAAAACACTTTGGAAAAATTATAAGCAGCTATATTATAACTTATCTAAAGAAAATTTAGCAAAAACAAAATTTTTCAAAGCTTTGAATATATATAATACTTCAAACTATGAAAGGCTCTTGGAAGAAATTCGAGAGCAAGTGTTGTACTATCTAAAGGTAATTTTTATTACAGTCAAGGAGGAAGAACAAGCTTATACAATCTTTGAAACCTTGAATGCTAGGGGTATGAATCTCAGTTTTGTAGATCTGATTAAGAATAAGCTTTTTAAAAATCTTAATCAACAGCATCCTGAGCATACGGCAAAAATAAAATGGGAAGAATTAAAATCCTTGATTTCTTCACGAGAAGGAGTAGGTAGTTTAGAAACATTTGTTAGACATTGGTGGATTTCAAGATATTCCTATATAAGTGCTGAAAAAGTATATAAAGCTTTTCGAAAAAGATGGAATAATAATGAAATAGATTCCAGTCAGTTTATTTATGATTTGATTAGCGATGCTGAAAAATATATAAAAATAGCATCTCCAAATTGGGATGATTGGAAACAGCAAGAATATAAGGATATTTATAGATCTTTAAACGCTCTAAAAGTTTTTGATGTGAGCCAACAACGCCCTTTTATATTAAGTTTATTTAGAGCTAGAGAAAGAGAAATACTTAAGTTGCGTGATCTGAATAATATTTTAGGATTCATTGAAGCATTTCACTTTCTTTTTACTGCAGTTTGTTCTCTGCGTCCTTCAGGAATTGATAAAAATTATTCAAACGCGGCTAGAGCAATTTTTAGAGCTAATAATAACAAAAATGTTACCGATTCAATTATGGAGTTAAAGGAGCAGCTAAAAAAAAGAATTCCTGATCAAGAATTGTTTAATGAAAAGTTCAAAAAAATAAAAATATTAAAATCTAATAAAAACAAAAAACTAATTCAGTATATATTCTTGTTAATAGAAGTTTCCAAAAGTGAAACAAATGAATTAAGACCAGATGAGATCAGCCTTGAGCATATTTTGTCACAATCGTCTAGGAATAATGATTGTATTGGTAAGATAGGAAATCTACTTCCTTTAGCAAAGGAGTTAAATCAAAAAGCTAGTAATAAATCCTTTCAAGAAAAGATAGAAATTTATCAGGAATCAGAGTTTCATCTAACGCGAGAATTTGTAGCCAACAACTATCAAAAATGGGGAGCTAAGCAAATCAATGAAAGAACTAACGCCTTAGCTGATTATTGTTATGATTTACTCCAAACTAAATTAGAGTCTACCTAAATTATCGGCTACGTATAGTTTAGCCATAAGTGTTGCACTTCTGGTGTTAAGGGTATTGTAAGGCCGAGAGTTTTTTTTGACAGCATTCCTAGGACTTGATTGGTTTCTGTCCGAAGGAATGCTGGCTGCCCTCACTTGAATCAATACCTACTATTTTTTTATCCTCATAAAGGGACTTTGAGAAAATTTTATACTAAAATGACTGATCACTCCAGATTCCCAGGGCAATTCACATTGGAGGCGTAGATAATTCAGTATTTAGTATATGTGCATCTGCATTGCTAAAGACATTGTAAAGAAATTTGGTCTCTTACCTGTAACCGTAGTAGTGCATAGTAAAGATTAAATCATAAGTATTGCTAATCCGCAATAATTCTTCTCGTTATCTGCTGTCACCTTGGGTTAATGTTAAATGCAGCCTACTGTTGACTTCTGACTGGAAGAATGACTTTCTCATCCTTAACTGTTTCCCTTAAACCTGAAATCACCCTCACCCCTGTTGACGGCAATATTCTGCTCCAATCTTCAAGCCGTAAGCTGACATTTCATCAACCGGAACCGGGATTAAAAACTGCTCTAGATGCTCTGAAACAGGGAACCCACACCCCCGGGCAACTTCAAACCTTAGTCCTAGAAACCGACGGCACACAAGTCCGGGAAAAGTTCGATGCTTACCTGAATCGTCTGATCGAACTGGGCTGGATCTGTCACGCTATCCCCCCTTCATCCCCTGAGCTTTCTCCCCTTGCGATCGCTATTCCCATGGTAGGGGATTATTACTTCGATTGTCCTGAGATTGATTGGGATGCGTTCGCGAAGCGGTTCCAAAGGAACATCGCATTTACCCTCTCTCGCTTCGCCTATCTCCATCAAGTCGAAGGGGAAATGGTATTAGAATCTCCCCTTACCAAAAGTAAGATTAAATTTTCCGACTGGCTGGGTCCTGCCTTAGTGAGTCAGTTATCTCAACCTCAAACCGCTGCCAGCTTGAGTCAGGAAATTCCCGGAATTACAGAAGAGATTGCCCAACAGTTTCTCAGTTTACTGTTTGCGGCTCAGATGTTGTCTGCATCCTTTGCCAGTCCTGTTGAAGAAGATGAAGAGGTTGAGAGCGAAGAAGCAACTCCACCTTTAGTGTTTTGGGAATTTCACGATTTACTGTTCCATTCCCGCAGTCGCCTCGGTAGACATAATAATCCCTTGGGTGGCATATTTCCCTATGTCGGTAAAATTGACCCCTTGCCTGGGGTGAAGCCATTGATGAGCGATGTGGTGATTCCCTTGGCAAAACCAAACTTAGAGGAACTCAATCAAACCGATATGCCCTTGAGTCAGGCATTAGAAACTCGCCGTTCGATCCGGCGATATGACGAAACCCCGATCACCCTTGAACAATTAGGACAGTTTCTCTACCGTTGCGCCAGGGTGAAAAAACTCTTCGATACAGAACGGGGAGAGGTCAGTAACCGTCCCTATCCCGGTGGGGGTGCGATTTATGAATTGGAAATTTATCCCGTGGTTAACGCTTGCCAAGGATTAGAACAGGGATTATATAACTATCACCCCTTAGACCATGTGTTGTTTCAAGTCTCAGCATGGACCGCAGAAACGGAAGCATTAGTTCAGGATGTCTGGTTTGCCAGCGCTCAACATGATCAGCCCCAGGTTGTATTTGTGATTACCGCCCGCTTCGGACGAATGTTTTGGAAATATCAATCCATGGCCTATGCAGCAATTTTGAAACACGTTGGAGTCATGTATCAAACCTTCTATCTGGTTGCCACCAGTATGAATTTAGCTCCCTGCGGAATTGGAGCAGGTAATTCTGATCTATTTCAAAAAGCCACTGGAATTGACTACTATGAAGAGTCTTCTGTCGGGGAATTTATGTTAGCTTCTGTTCCAGTTAAACCTTAATAAAAACTATAGCATTTCGATTTGAGCTGAACCGAGGGAATAGCTTGTAGGGTGGGCAAAAACACTTTGGTTTTTTTGAGTATTCTAGATTATAGAACTTTGCCCACCCTACTATACCCCTGGACTGTTCCAGTTAAACCTTAATAAAAACTATAGCCCTGGGCCGTTGGAAATAGCTTGTAGGGTGGGCAAAAACACTTTGGTTTTTTTGAGTATTCTAGATTATAAAACTTTGCCCACCCTACTATAGCCCTGGACTATAGCATTTCGATTTGAGGTATGAACATAGTCTCTTAGGGAAAGGCAAGAAGCAAGAGGTAAGAGGTGATCAAGAAGCTTTTAGGGTGGTCAAAAACAGTTTGGTTTTTTGAGCCAGATTATAGCGTTTATCGCAGTTATGAGGTACAGTTTTATTTGAGGCTGATTTCTTTAAACCCCTCTTGAATATTGCCTATTGCCTATTGCCTATTGCCTATTGCCTATTGCCTATTGCCTATTGCCTATTGCCTATTGCCTATTGCCTATTGCCTTAAAAGCATAAGATTTGTCCTCAAAGGTCCCTAAAAGTTGCTATATATAACTTTGCCCATCCTAATCTAATTGATATTTTTTTTACAGGCAAGTGCCTAAATATTAAGTTTTGTGGCTATATCAGTTTTCTATACCACTGGACATAGTATGTTAACGAATGGCTTAACAATCCAAAATTAGTTTGGGATTCAATGTCTGAAATTGCTAAAATCCCAGGAATACAGGGACTTTGGGAAAAAACAAAAGGGGACTCCCAAATTGTTGTTGCAGTTCTAGATGGGGTTGTTGACCAGGCTCATCCTTGTTTTGATGGGGCTAGGCTAAAGCGGTTGCCAACGTTAGTTCAGGGAGAGGCACAACCAAGCGGGAGGATGTCGAGCCATGGCACTCATGTTGCCAGTCTGATTTTGGGTCAGCATGGTTCTCCTGTACAGGGGATTGCCCCAAACTGCCAGGGGTTAGTCATACCTGTGTTCGCCGATGAAGGTCGCCGCCTCTCCCAACTGGATTTGTCTCGTGCCATTGAACAGGCCGTTAATGCCGGAGCGCATATTATCAATATCAGCGGCGGACAACTGACTGACTATGGTGAAGCAGAGGACTGGCTCCAACAGGCTGTCCGTCTGTGCCGAGACAATAATGTATTAATTGTCGCGGCTGCGGGCAATGACGGGTGTGAGTGTTTACACGTTCCCGCTGCCCTTCCGGCTGTCCTAGCAGTTGGAGCCACGGATGGCCAGGGACAACCCCTAGAACTGAGTAATTGGGGTCAAACCTATCAAAACCAAGGGATTCTGGCTCCGGGAGAGAATATTCTGGGAGCTAAACCCGGAGGTGGTACAGTCAGACTCAGTGGCACCAGCTTTGCCACCCCCATTGTCAGTGGAGTTGCGGCACTTTTGCTGAGTCTGCAACGGCAACGGGGTGAAGAACCTGACCCCCAAAAAGTTCGTACTGCCTTGCTAAAAACAGCCCTACCCTGTAACCTACCGGAAAACGATCAGCGTCCTCGTTGTTTGGTGGGTGAGGTTAATATTGCTGGGGCGTTTACTGATTTAACAGGAGAAACCATGTCTGAATCCGAAGAACTCTCAACCGTTGAAGCATCGGGCTGTGGCTGTGACGGAACACTAGAAACCAGCCCCCAACTGGCACTGAGTGCTGAGGTAACTTCAGCCGTTGATCCCACAGAAGCTAAACCTGCCGTTGCGGCCTCCTCAACTGAGACAGCGGTAGCCCCTGCCCAACCGACTGAGGTTGCTGTTATTGCTTCTGAACCTCACTCTACACAAGCCCCGGTCACCGCGACCTCTGTATCCACATCAAATCACCATATCTCTGCAATGTCCAACACTACTGCAAATGCGATTACCCCCAGCCAGCCCGTTCAAGCCAGTGGTGGCGATATAATTTATGTGATCGGAACCCTGGGTTACGACTTTGGCAGCGAAGCAAGGCGCGACTCGTTCAAACAGTTGATGCCACCTTATGAGATTGAAGGGACTCAGGTGCCAGCAAATCCCTATGATGCCCGTCAGATGGTGGACTATCTGGAGGCAAATCTGTCGGAAGCCAAGTCCTTAATTTGGACGCTGAACATGGAATTGACTCCGATTTACGCCCTCGAACCTTCGGGGTCCTTTGCCAGAGATGTCTATGCTGCATTTCAGGAATTGCTCTCTGGGGAAGTACAAGCAGAAGATTCTGAGGAATACATTGAACGGGTCAGTATCCCTGGACGGTTAACGGGACGAACGGTAAAACTGTTCTCTGGGCAAGTTGTGCCAGTGGTTGAACCGGTAAGTCCTCGTGGCATCTACGGTTGGAAGGTGAATACCCTGGTTTCTTCTGCTTTGGAAGCGGTGCGGGGTCAACAGGCAGAGGCAGATGATGAGCAAATGCGGAAAAGCCTCAGCAGTTTCCTCAACCGGGTTTACTATGATCTCCGTAACTTAGGACAAACGTCTCAAGACCGGGCGCTGAATTTTGCGGCAACAAACGCTTTCCAAGCAGCTCAAACGTTCTCTGAAGCAGTAGCAGCGGGAATGGAATTAGATAGTATTGTAGTTCAGCGCAGTCCTTTCTGTCGGATGGATAGTGATTGTTGGGATGTGCAGTTAAAATTCTTTGACCCAGAAAACAACCGTCGAGCTAAGAAAGTCTTCCGGTTTACCATTGATGTTAGTGATTTAATTCCTGTGACTTTAGGCGAAGTTCGCTCTTGGTCTTCTCCTTATTAAGGATATATGATATCGAGATAAGGAAATTGTTTGATTTCCTTATCTATAGTGGAGGGAATAGGGAATAGGGAATAGGGAATAGGGAATCGGAAAGGGAACAGGGAGCAGGGAGCAGGGAGCAGGGGAGAAGAATTGACGCAAACGGTATGATAAAAATACTAATGCTAAGCTGATATCTTACACCAGTACAAAGTTTAAAATTGATCGGTTTCTCGTGGTCCGCTAGCACCGCCTTGATTAAGGAATAAGTTACCGGTTGCATCGTTTTGATAGATACAGCGGATTTCTGGTGTACCTTCAAGCACACCAGTGAAACCAAAAGTATTCATCCTGTTTTTGCATTCCCGGACCTGTTCCGATGAGATCAGCCTCCTCTGTTCTAGAATTGACCAGTTATTCCGACGTAAAACACACCCAGGTCGCATCTTGGGCTGGGTTACATACACATTAAAGGGATTGAGAGTCACGAAAACTTGCATATCCGTCACCATCGCACTGGCACCATACTGAATACAAAGCTCTGGATTGGGTGCGCTGCGGTCAATCACTTCACGGGAGGCAACGTTTTCTGGGTTGAGAGTTGCACCAGAGCTAAAAGCAATACCAACTCCCAGTCCCAAGACAAAAACCCCACCAAGAATTGCTAAGGTTGTGTAATTAATTTCAGGTATCCCATTAGAACTATTGGATTCACGTTTCATTGGATTCAATTAACGTAATTAACGTTTAGAATTTTCTGGGTCAAGATTTCCTGGGAGTAGTTGCTACTTGCCCCCTTCTTTCAGTATGCCAGGTACGCCAAGATTAATCCGGAGATGGGGAGATGGGGAGCTGGGGAGATGGGGAGATGGGGAGATGGGGAGATGGGGAGATGGGGAGATGGGGAGATGGGAAACATGTTTATAGCGTTTATCATACTGACAAGGTACAGTAAATTGTTGTCTTACCCCGACTCCCGACTCCCGACTCCCGACTCCCGACTCCCGACTCCCGACTCCCGATCACCCATTGCTGCTTTCAACAATACATCTGCTCCAAATCGCACGGCATCGGTACAAGGTAGGCCAGTCTCTGTTTGTACCTGTTCAATGGCCGACCGGGCAGCTTGATCATCCAAGTGGCCAGTATTAAGTGCGATCGCAATCACTTTCACCTGACCAAATGCCCCACCAGCACTAGCAACGGTCTCGTAAAGCTCAATCACTTTGGGTAATGGGGGAATCGGCACATGGTCATGATTACGAACAGACTGCTGTCCGGCTCGATGCACCAATAGTAATCCCGTGGGCTGAGTTCCTCGAATTAGGGGTAGGGTAGCTGTGGAACCAGGATGCAATAGGGAACCCTGCCCTTCTACGATCAATAACTCGTGGTCATTACCATAGCGCAGTACCATTTGTTCCACAGCACCAGCCGCAAAGTCTACCCGAATCCCATCCAAGGGAATGCCATCCCCAGAAATCATAATGCCAGCTTGACCAGTGGCTAGGAACTTCGATGGTATGCCCTGACCTTGGGCGCACAAATATAACTCCAGAGCTGCTGACATTTTGCCCACAGCCATATCGGTACCTACTGTCAAGATGCGCCGACAAGGTAGCGATCGCGCTTGAGCACTTGCTATTCCTAATCCCTTCGGTTCCCGACGAATATCCCAAATTACCTGACCGTCTTGTAGTAATTCCTGTAACTCTGGGTCAGATGCCATGGGAGTATGCAAACCATTGATAATCGATAACCCTGCTTCTACCCCCACTTTCACCTCCTCGGACCAAGGCTCTGGTAATGCTCCCCCAGATGGCGCAATACCAATGGCTAGGATATCCGGTTGATAAGCTAGGGCAGCAGACACGGAATCTACAATCGGGACATTAACCTGAATTCCAGTTAATTTAGACAAAGACTCCCCAGCACACTGCTGGTCAATCACCACTACAATCTCAGTTGGGCAGTACCGTAACAGAGTCATTCCTGTTTTGCCTTTGGAACCAAAAATCCCTTCATGGAGTAGAATCGCAATACGCCGATTAGTGGTTAAATTCACGGCGTTTCACCCCCAGTCCTGGTAAATTATTCGGTATCAAATGCCCATTTTGTAGGGTTGCCCCTGTGAAGGGGTCATCTACTAGGTTTAAGTGGCTGTCTAAATCTAGATAATCTGCCACTGGTGAGAGATGAGAAGCTGCTGTATTGGCCAGAGTACTGTCAGAATAGCAACCAAACATCACCTGCAACCCACAAGCTTTTGCGGTATGCACCATCCGTATTGCCTCAGTTAAACCACCGGATTTCATTAGTTTGATGTTAATACCATGGACACAGTTTGCCAATGGCGGAATATCTTGGCAAGTCTTGCAACTTTCATCCACAAATATTGGTAAAGGGGATTGCTTATACAACTCGGGTAAATCAACCTCTTTTCCGGGAGCGAGGGGTTGTTCCACATGCCTCACCCCCTGACTCGCCAGCCAGTTACACATCTCTACCCCTTCCTCCAAACTCCAACCCCCATTGGCATCTACACTCAACTCGGCTTCTGGTGCCTCATCTCGGATGGCCAGCAGCATCTGTTGATCTGCAGCAATCCCCTCCGGGGAACCTAATTTAATTTTCAGTACATGAGCACCAGTCATGGGAATCCAGTCCTGCACCCGTTGCCTGGCCTTTTGTGGGTCACTAATGCCTACCGTAGCGGAAATTGGCACAATTCGGCGGCGGTTCAATCCCCACAGCCGCCAGAGGGGCAATCCCACCCGCTTCCCTAGCCAGTCATGTATTGCCAAATCAATGGACGCCCAAGCCGCTGATGGCACCTGTACCTCCTCCAACACCCGTTCAATTTGTTGGTGTTCCCAAGGACTAAATGCCTCCAGCATCGGGATAACCACCTCTAGGGCTTCCAGGAGAATCTCAGTAGTTTGCTTATGGGGGGTGGGGGGCAGGAAACTATCTGTGCCTGGATCTGACGAGCTACTGCTGAGCCTAGTTGCCTTTCCTAGGGAAAAGGGAGACCCTTCGCCCCAGGCTTCAATACCCTCCTGTTCGATCCTGACCCAGACATTGGTGGTTTCAGACGTGGTGCCACGACTGATGGTTAAAGGGAACCGCTTATGTACCGTGAAGGTTTCAACGCCAATACGCATTGTTTATTTAGTTTAAGGTTATTTAGTTTAAGGTTAAAGGTTAGTTGGTTTAAGGTTGAAGGTTAGTTGGTTTAAGGTTTAAGGTTAGTTGGTTTAAGGTTTAAGGTTAGTTGGTTGAACGCGATCGCGTGGCCAAAGGCCAAGGTTGAAGGTTAGTTGGTTTAAGGTTTAAGGTTAGTTGGTTGAACGCGATCGCGTGGCCAAAGGCCAAGGTTTAAGGTTAGTTGGTTGAAGGTTGAACGCGAATGGCCACGCGATCGCGTTCAACCTTCAATCTTGGCCTTGGCCAAAAGCCCACGCTACGCGAATGGCCACGCGATCGCGTTCAACCAAACAACCTTGGCCTTGGCCAAAAGCCCACGCTACGCAAATGGCCACGCGATCGCGTTCAACCTTCTACTTTCAACCTTCTACCTTCTACCTTCTACCTTCTACCTTCTACTTTCTACCTTCTACCTTCAACCAAACAACCTGTAACCTGTAACCTGTAACCTGTAACCTGTCACCCGTAACCTGTCACCTGTAATCTGTAACCTTCACCCTAAATACTGTAACTTATCCTTTTGTAATTATTCAGTAATTTAATGATTTCAATAAAGCCATGGAAAACCCTTAAATCAAGGTTAGTTTTTGACAATAAATGGTGTCGAGTTAGGCAAGATGAAGTGGAATTACCAAGTGGTGAAGTTGTTGATGACTACTTCATTAATGTTAGACCGGATATTGTGCTGATATTGGCAATTACTTGCGATCGCAATGTTGTTTTTGTACGTCAATATCGCCATGGAGTGGGAAAAATTTTATTGGAACTCCCTGGGGGTGGTTTCAACTCAACGGAAGAAGATAGTATAAAGGCAGCTGCTAGGGAATTAGAAGAAGAGACTGGTTATGTTTCCGACCATATGGTTTCCTTAGCAACCTTATATGATAATCCGGTAAAAGATACCAATACAATTCATTTAATTATGGCAGAGCAAGCTCAGCCATCGGGTATCCAAAATTTAGATATTACCGAAGAGGTTGAAATTGTTTTGCTACCTATAGACGAAGTTATGAAAAAAATTGAACAAGGAGAAATTTGTGTTTCCGGAACAATTGCTGCTTTGTTTTTAGGCTTGAATTTTTTGTCCTAAATTCTAAGCGGTCAGCTGTCAGCTGTCAGCCGTCAGCTGTCAGCTCAAAATATAGCAATCCCTGTAGGAATTGTGATAATTTTTGTTATAGCGCTGCACTTAGGGAATTGGGAATTGGGAATCGGGAATCGGGAAGAGTAGTTTGACCCGGTGGCTAGAATGGGCATGTTGGTGGAACGGGCATCTTGCCCGTTTCATTTCCGGACGCCTACTCCCTACTCCCTTGAGTGCAGCCCTATCCCATCACTAATCACCCAAACCCCTAAGAGTCTTCAGAGTCTGGTTCCATCGGCTTTCCTAAATCGAAAATAATAATAAATTTCGCTTCGGGCATCAGTCGTTTCAGAGCCCACAAGTGACCCTCGGCATCCGATCGGTTGCGGAACCGAGCCACAATCACTCGTTGCATGTCTTGATGCAGTCGCTCATGGGGGAAACCCCCAAGACCGCGCTGCATCGCTTTTGGTAATAGGCGAACTATCACCCACGGATGAAGGCGTTCAGAATAGGACATAATTGGTGTATCTCCTTAGATGGGGACCAAGAGCCAGCCGGAGACCCGAGAAAATCTGTGGGCTGGCTCTTCCCGTGGACGTTTAACGACCACATTTTTATATTAACACAAAATAACCTTTTATTATAACATATTTTGAAAAGTTTTGTAACAAATTTGTTGCAGACCAGTTTTTGATGTTTTGTTGGGGCAAAGGCGGACTGGGTAAATCTCCTTCGGCTCACTCGATCGCTACCAAAAATTTTGATCTACTTAATTGCCTCTTGCCTTGTCTGTAGTGCTATCACTCAACTGGAAATGCTTTGGGGGGGTTACCGGCAAGCTAAAATCCTTACTGGGTAGTAATTTCAGCCCATAATTTACAAAAAAATACATGCTGCTTTGAGCTTCGAAAACATAAAATAAAAATTAATTTGGGACTGTATTTTCCTTGAGCTCATTGGCATCAAAGCCTGATCTAATAAGCTTTTCAGGGCTCATATTACCCTCTGATGTCAAGTACAATCGATACTTGATTAAATCGGATTATGCTGTATAGTAATTCTGTAGGTGAAGAAAATGCAATTCTTCCCCTTCATACTTTTGATTTGATGTTGATCACGATTTGTAAATGCTGAAAATCATCAAATCTATTGTTACCCTCGTAGCAGTAGTACTATTTACTGCATTCTTCGCAGTCGGAGATGCTCACGCTAGCACACTAGAAGTCCAAAAAATAGCCTGTACCAATAATGCAGGATTTGTGATGAACTTCTATGTAGATATAGAAGGACTAAAGACTGGCGGCAGTGGCGATTACCCCATCAACCAAACCCGAACTATAGATGTAGGGGAGTATCCAATTGGTGAGGGATTTTCTATGAAGCCTGTTGTCAATGCAGTTCTTGGTAAGACTCTAGCCGGACCTAGTGTAATTTTCAAACGAAATGGTCAAACAGCTACCTACAGCGTCACAGGGACAACTCTAATTTATAAGATTTGTCTAATCGGCACTGATGAGTGTACAAATACCTAGCTGCCAACATTTTAACAACCACTTTAAAACCGCAATTGGTTAAAACTATTTAACATAATTTTGAATTCAAAATTGTAAAGCAATATTAATTTCCCCAACCGAGAGGTTGGGGTTTTTGTTTTGCTTAGCCTTTCGGCCACGCTACCGGAACGGTGCGTAATTTCGAGGTTTCTTCAAAATTACGCACCGAGAATTTCACAGTGTTTAGCTAGGCTAAGTGGCTGCAGAACACGAAAGTAGACTTTGGTTTGCGTTTCTATTAAGGCTACTTGTATTCAAGAGGTGCGACCCGTGGCGAATTTAATTACGGGTCAAAGGCACGCCCTGGGAGTCGGGAGTCGGGTATGCCCCGATTTACCCATCTCCCCACAGCCGTTGACCTAGTAAGACTAATAATGCTGTGTCGTATTTGTTGCACAACCAATGAGCAACCTGATAGTGAAATTCCTTTCGGCATCGGGTTAGATGGAGGTGTAACAAAGCTACTTTATGTTTAGCTTTTTTCCAGTTTTTAGAACCCTTAACGCGGNTTGCTGTAAAGCGTCCAGTGGGGCATGTTGTAAATATTGCAGTTTCTTATCAGCTAGATATTCAGCTTCCAGTCGAGAATGATCTGCCATAGTCCAAAATTGATCACGATTTGTCATTTTTTTCTCCTTTGTGTTTTTTCTCTTAGCTCTATAACTACCATCATTCGCTAATCTGAAAATCACCTGAGTTTTCTCTTAAATCAACTGGTTAATTAGCTGTAAAATATCTAATTTGAGATGCCTTATAATTATAAAATTTATATGACATAGCTTACCAAAAGCTATATATAGTTAGTTGATAATAGCTATAAATATGCGCTACGGTATTTACAAATAATGGTGAGCTGATAATTGCTAAAAGCTGTGTAAATTGGCTTTTCTATTGCTTCTTGCCTATTCCCTATTCCCGATTGCGTATTCCTTATTGCGTATTCCCTATTGCTTATTGCGTATTTCCTATTCCCGATTCCCGATTCCCGATTCCCGATTCCTGATTCCCGATTCCCAGCCCGTAGCGCTCTAATAGGTAAGTGGCAGTAAAAGTCAAAAAAAACCGGCTTCTGCTAAGAAACCGGTTTTTTCAAAGGTTTAGTTTATTGATGATTAAATTAACCTTGATGGGCAGGTTCTTTCGCCAAGAACTTCTCTAGTTCAGTCAAGGCATCAGCATCAACTTTAGTTTGCATGGGACAGAACTTTGGTCCACACATGGAACAAAACTCTGCTGTCTTATAGATATCTGCTGGCAGGGTTTCATCATGGTATTCCCGAGCTCGTTCGGGGTCAAGGGAAAGTTCAAACTGGCGGTTCCAGTCGAAGTTGTAGCGAGCAATGGAGAGTTGATCATCCCGGTCTCGTGCTCCTGGACGATGCCTGGCAATATCCGCCGCATGAGCAGCAATCTTGTAGGCAATCAAGCCATTGCGCACATCCTCAGCATCGGGCAGTCCCAAATGTTCTTTCGGGGTTACATAGCACAGCATGGCGGTACCGTACCAGCCAGCCAAAGCTGCTCCAATGGCAGAGGTGATATGGTCATATCCAGGCGCAATGTCTGTCACTAGTGGTCCTAGGACATAGAAAGGTGCTTCTGAACACTCTTCCATCTGCTTTCTGACATTGAACTCAATTTGATCCATCGGCACATGACCAGGTCCTTCTACCATCACCTGTACATCATGTTCCCAAGCACGACGAGTCAACTGCCCCAATGTTTTCAATTCTGCTAACTGGGCTTCATCAGATGCATCATGGGTGCAACCAGGACGCAGGGAATCCCCTAAGCTGAAGGAGACATCGTATTTCTTGAAAATCTCGATAATGTCGTCAAAGTGGGTATAGAGGGGATTTTGCTTGTGGTGATGGAGCATCCACTTGGCGAGAATACCACCACCACGAGAAACTATGCCGGTTAGGCGGTTTCTGACCAAAGGCAGATGTTCAATTAAGATGCCAGCGTGGATGGTTTGATAGTCAACTCCTTGCTGAGCGTGCTTCTCAATGATGTGGAGAAAGTCATCGGCAGTAAGGTTTTCCACCTTGCCGTGGACGCTTTCTAAGGTTTGGTAAACTGGTACCGTGCCGATGGGTACGGGTGAGGCATTAATGATAGCGGAGCGAATCTCATCCAAGTTGCCACCACCTGTAGACAAGTCCATTACGGTATCGGCCCCGTACTTCACGGCCAACTTAACCTTCTCTAGCTCTTCATCAATATTAGAAGAGTTGGGGGAGGCACCGATATTGGCATTCACCTTACATTTGGAGGCGATACCAATACACATTGGCTCTAGGTTAGTGTGATTGATATTGGCGGGGATAATCATTCGCCCCCGTGCCACTTCATCTTTGATCAGCTCAACGGGAAGGTTTTCCCGCTGGGCTACGTAGTGCATCTCTTCTGTCAGAAGACCCTGGCGAGCATAGTACATTTGAGTCACATTGCTCTGACCACGGCGCTTGGCAACCCATTCAATACGCATATTTAATTTCCTCGATCACAGCTTCCCTCCGCCGGTATTAACCGGACTCAGGTTCTAAGGGTGTAATCTCAGCCTGGTTGCTCAGGCACCCCTAGCTTTGGTTTGATTATACTATCACAAATAAAATCAGTCGGATTATAGGATCCCCTGACTTATTATTTAAATTAGCTTATGGAATTTTTAACAGAAATAATTATATCGTTATGCTTGTTTAAGATTTAATCTCAAAATAATACAGGACAGTGTAACTAAGCACTGTCCTGTTAGGGATGATTAATAGCTAGACGCTATTTTATTCAGCATGGTATTGAGCTAAGTGATTGCCCACATCGCCTTGTGTTAAAGAGCGATCGCAGCCATCTTGACATCGTTAGTGCTTAGAATCTCTTGGAGTTCCTCAGCATCTACGGTTTCTTTATCAATCAGCATTTCAGCAAGCTTATCGAGGATGTGCTTATTGCCAAGAATTACATTCTTAGCCCGTTCGTAGGCTTCATCAACTAGCTTGCGAACCTCTTCATCAATGGTTGATGCTGTGGCATCTGAGAAATCACGGTCTGAGGCAATATCCCGACCTAGGAACATACTGCCATTCTGCCGTCCTAGGGCTACTGGGCCAAGGCGATCGCTCATACCATAGCGCATCACCATCTGCCGTGCCACCCGAGTCACCTGTTGCAAGTCATTGGAAGCACCTGTGGTCACTTCTTCTTCACCGAAGATAATTTCTTCAGCAATCCGACCACCTAAGGCCACTGCCATCTGATTTTGCAGATAAGAACGGGAAAACATGCCTGAATCCATCCGGTCTTCGCTAGGGGTGAACCAAGTCAAACCACCAGCACGACCCCGAGGAATAATGCTAATTTTCTGCACTGGGTCATAATCAGGCATTAAGGCACCCACAAGGGCGTGACCTGCTTCGTGAAACGCTACAAGGGTTTTGCGTTTCTCGCTCATTACCCGGTCTTTCTTCTCTGGCCCTGCAAGTACCCGGTCAATGGCATCATTCACCTCATCCATCGAGATTTCGGTTAAGTTGCGACGGGCTGCCAAAATTGCTGCTTCATTGAGCAAGTTGGATAAATCTGCTCCAGTGAAACCAGGAGTCCGACGGGCAATCTTTTCGAGATCCACATCTTTGGCCAGGGTTTTCCCACGAGCATGAACGTTGAGAATTTCCAAACGTCCGGAATAATCAGGACGGTCTACTACTACCTGTCGATCAAAACGGCCAGGGCGTAGTAGGGCAGCATCAAGAACATCTGGGCGGTTGGTAGCAGCAATAATGATAATACCGGTATTACCTTCAAACCCATCCATTTCAGTCAGCAACTGGTTGAGGGTTTGCTCCCGTTCATCATTACCACCGCCTAAACCGGCACCCCGCTGACGTCCCACAGCATCGATTTCATCAATGAATACAATACACGGAGCATTGTTCTTGGCTTGCTCAAATAGGTCTCGCACCCGAGAAGCACCAACCCCTACGAACATCTCGACGAACTCAGAACCAGAGATGGAGAAAAACGGAACACCTGCTTCCCCAGCTACTGCACGAGCTAACAGAGTTTTACCGGTTCCTGGAGGTCCGACGAGCAGGACTCCCTTGGGAATTTTAGCCCCAATAGCAGTGAAGCGGTCAGCATTTTTGAGGAAGTCTACTACTTCGTTAAGTTCTAGCTTGGCTTGCTCAATACCCGCCACATCCCCAAAGGTTACCTGAGTTTGGGGTTCCATTTGGACTCTAGCCTTGGACTTGCCAAAGTTCATGGCTTGAGAACCTGGGCCATTCTGGGCACGCCGCAGTAATAGAAACAATCCCACCAAAAGCAGAATCGGGAAGAAGAAGCTGCTTAAGGTCTTGAACCAGAAGCCTTCATCACTCTGGGGTAGAACTGAAATATCTACACCGTTATTATTGAGAAGGTTGATTAGTTGTGGGTCATTGGGGAGATTGACCTCTACCTGACGACCATCTTGAGCGATCGCGATCGCTTTACTGCGGTCAGCACTGATTCTAACGGTTTCCACCTTGCCGCTCTCGACTTGGCTAATCAGCTGGTCGTACCGCCACGTATCTCGACTTGGGGACGGTTTGTCCAAAAATGCTGTACCAAGGGCGATCACCACTATGGCTAGGAGTGCATACAGCCCTGCGTTTCTCCACTTTTTATTCACTCGTTGTTACCTCCATAGATTCGAGGATGTGGCAAATATAGAATTTAGCTTCTTATATTAATTTATGTTAACCTTTCTGAGGAAAACTGGGCGGACTTTATTCTAAAACAGCCTTTCTGGAAGCGTTTTATGCCTTTTGATACCTAAAAATAGTGTTTCGATGGCTGGTGTGGCTTGACCTAGATCAATGCTTAATATTATAATTTAGGACTTTGGATACCCAACAGCCAACAGGAGGTACATGATGGGGGTTTTGCGACTTGAAGATGGTACAACTTATACCGAGCTAAGTGATATTGCCCAAGAATTAGCGCCTCTGAAGGTTCAGCTAAATCACTGGTCTGTAGGGGACAACCCAGAAATTCACAGCCTTCTAGACCAAGACACCCTGAGTGATATTGAAAAGGAAACAGTACTCCAAGCTTTAGATAGCTACTTTGAACAACTTAAGGAAACCGCTGGCTATCAATCCCGTGACTTAATCGTACTGTACCCAGACATACCTAATCTTGATGCCCTCCTTTCCAAATTTAAGGATTGTCACTACCATACTGACGATGAAGTACGCTACATAATTGCTGGAGAAGGGGTTTTTGGGTTTGTACGTCCTGATGGCAGCCAAATGGAGTTGACTGTGCAGCCTGAGGAGTACATTAATGTGCCAGCGAATACTGAACATTGGTTTTATCTGACCCCATCACGACGGGTTAAAGCTGTGCGCTACTTTATCACTACTGAAGGTTGGGTTCCGGTATACACGGGTACGGAAATTCGGATGAAGCCGGTAGTAGCTGTTTGAAAATATTCCAGTTGATAACTTATTTAATATGTCCATTGAAGTTGACTACCGCTTTCCTCGCGGTGTTGATGTAGAAAAACAAGCGAAAGTGATTGCTGTTGGGCAAACCGCAGGGACCTGGAATGCTCGTTTTGCCCATCTCGAAAATGTGTTTCGCTCCCATCTTGGTACTGTTGTTCAAGGTGTCATTAACCCTGATGGTTCTGGTTTGGCTACCATCCGTTTTCCCGAAGCTAATGTGGAAAACGATATCCCTACTCTACTAACCATGATTTTTGGCAAATACTCCATGGCAGGACCAGCTAAAGTCATGGCAGTGCGCTTGCCAGAACACTACGGTAGGCATCCAAAATTCGGAATTACCGGGATTCGGGAAAGACTAGGAGTAGTTGACCGTCCCCTGATTATGGCAATTTTTAAGCCAGCGTTGGGACTCTCAGCGGAAGACCATGGGAAGATTTTACAAGAGGTTGCTGGAGCTGGACTTGACATTATTAAAGATGATGAGATTCTGGGGGATTTGGAGATAGCACCAACCCTGAAACGTCTAGAAGTCTGCCGTAAGGTACTCGATGAAATAAAACAGCAAACTGGGCGCACCGTACTCTATGCCATTAATGTAACTGGTTCGGCTGACAAATTACTTGATAAAGCTCATACCTTGGTTAAAGAAGGGGCAAATGCCCTGCTGCTGAATGTCTTGACCTACGGTTTCTCTGTCCTAGAAGCCTTAGCGGCTGATCCAGAGATTAATGTGCCAATTTTTGCCCATCCCGCCTTAGCAGGAGCCCTGTGTGGAGCCCCAAACCACGGGATGGCTTACTCAGTGGTTTTGGGAACCCTGATGGCTCATGGTGGGGCAGATGCGGTGCTATATCCCGCCCATTATGGTAGTTTACCCTTTGACCCAGAGGAGGAAAAGCGAATTCGAGATAGTTTGCGATCGCGTAATGTATTTCCTGTTCCCTCCGCTGGCATTCATGCTGGGATTGTCCCTAAGGTTGTAGCAGATTACGGACAGGAGGTTATTCTTAATGCTGGCACTGGCATTATGGATCATCCCGATGGTCCTGCTGCTGGCGTTAAAGCATTTTTTGAAGCTTTAAATTGATGATCGGGTGATCGGGTGATGGGCTAATTACAAGATAGTATTGATTATACTAATGAGGTACACTCCAGTTTATTACCCCTAATCCGTAATCCATACTCCGTAATCCCTAATACCACGCACCCCCAATGGCGTAACTACCTCACCTTTTTGAAAACTACTATAGTAATCCCTATAGTAATACTATTGATCGTGAACATATCATCAACAGCGACAGTTCTTACTCAGGACTCAGAACTCTTAGACTAAATACTATTGTGAATCGAGTTGTATTCTGTGACTTCGACGGTACCATTACCGCCGTTGAAACCTTTGTGGGCATGCTCAAACACTTTGCTCCCGAGTTGTCTGCCCAAATTATGCCCCAGCTGTACAGTATGAAGCTGACTCTCAGGGAAGGTGTGCGCCAGATGTTAGAGTCAATTCCTTCAGCCAGCTATCCTGACATTATTGCCTATGCCCAATCCAAACCGATTCGGCCTGGTTTAGAGCAATTGTTAGATTTTCTTGAAACTCAGAATGTTCCTTTTATTGTGGTTTCCGGTGGTTTGCGGTGCATGGTCGAAACGGTTCTGAGTCAGGGAAGCACTGGTAAAAAATCCTTACTTGAGCGCGTAGCAGCTATTTATGCTGTTGATGTGCAAACTACTGGGGATTTTCTAAAGGTAACCTCTGAGTTTGAAGGAGATACAGAACTTGTGTCTAAAGTGCGGGTCATGGCACAACACCCGGCTCAAGAGCAGATCGCCATTGGAGATTCGGTAACGGACTTGAATATGAGCCTGAAAGCCCCGGTAGTATTCGCCCGCGATCGCCTCAGCAAATACCTGGAGGAGCGCCAAAAGCCCTACATTCCGTGGGATGATTTTTTTGATGTACAACAACAGCTATCCCAGCGGTGGAAGAATGGTTAATCTTAGCTCCTCAATCAGAAATGACCAGCAATTACTATCAGCAATTGATCCAAGACCAACCTTAATCAGTGCTGCTAGTCACTTCTATCAATTAGGTTGGATGGTGGGCACAGCAGGTAACCTCTCGGCTAAACAGCCCGATGGCAGCTTCTGGATAACTGCTAGTGGATGCCATAAAGGACAACTAGGCAGCAAAGACTTTATTCGCATAGCCGCTGATGGCAGGGTGCTAGAAAAACTATCACCTGAATCTCGTCCTTCAGCTGAAACAAGCATTCATCAAAGTATCTACTCTTTATTCCCAGATGCTAAAGCTTGTTATCATGTTCACACCATTGAGGCGAATTTAGTTTCTGGCTTTACTAAAGACGATACCCTGCCTTTGCCACCGCTAGAAATGCTTAAGGGATTTGGAGTACGGGAGGAGAACCCTAAAGTCACGGTACCAGTATTTGTCAACCATCTAGATGTTTCTCGCATTAGTAGTGAGATATGCGATCGCTTTCAGGCTGCATCGCCATCAGTCAATGTCCTATTGATTCGGAACCACGGTATAACAGTTTGGGCGTCTTCCGCCGAACGTGCCCAGATCTACTTGGAGTTAGCCGATTATATTTTTAGATACATGGTAGCTGCTCGACAAATTGAGCTTAGCAGTACCTCAATCAAGAATTAACAAATACAATTGCTGAATTGTTCCGATTGAGCAATTCAGCAATTATTTAACAAAACTCGCGGAATTCCCCAACCTCGTGCGTTGTAGGTTGGGTTAGAAGTTACCGCAAGAATAGGGCAGCCTTTATGGTTGGTCGGCTATGCATAAAAGGTTAAAACTTATTGATTAAGGCTGCCCTATTCTAAGGTTTCGTCTCCTGGATGGATAGCGAGCCAGTAAATTGACTTTATACCTTGACGTCTTAATACAAAATTTATATAATAGTAACCAAGGTCGATAAAAAGGTTGACTGCAGTGAAACATAAAGCCGTCAAAGTCAGAATCTATCCCACACAAGAACAAGTAATGATACTAGCCCAACACTTTGGATGTGCTCGCTGGTGGTGGAACTATGCCTTGAATCATTGCATAGAAACTTACAAGGAAACTGGCAAAGGCTTGAAACAATCTGCACTCAACTCTATGCTTCCAAAACTCAAGAAAGAAAAGGAGACTGAATGGCTAAAGGATTGTTACTCCCAGGTCTTGCAATCTGTGAGTCTAAACCTTAGTCGTGCATATCAAAACTTTTTTGTTCGCGTAGCGTGGCCTTCGGCCAAGGTAGAGCTAAATATCCCAAATTTAAATCGTATCATCATCGCCAATCAATTCAGTATCCCCAAAATGTAAAACAGGTGGGTGATTGCCTAAAGTTCCCTGGAAAAGTAGGAGTTGTCAAGGCTGTAATTCATCAACCACTAGATGGGCAAATAAAAACTGTAACAGTCAGCAAAGCACCTTCTGGCAAATATTACGCTTCTGTTTTGATCGAATACGAATCCGATAGTGTAAAGCCATCAACGAAGGGAAAGGTGATAGGGATTGATTTGGGTATCAAGGATTTTGCTATTACCTATGACGGCGAAAAGACCTCTAAATTTGGCAATCCCAAGCCTATAGATAGATACGATAAAAAACTAGCAAAAAAACAACGCATTGCAGCCCGAAAAAAGAAGGGCAGCAGTGGACGCAAAAAGGCTCGTAAGATTGTAGCTAAGGTATATGAACGTATTGGAAATGTCCGCCAAGACTACCTGCACAAACTATCTAGAAAAATTGTAGACCAGAATCAGATAGTGGTAGTCGAAAACCTAAACGTCAAGGGCATGGTTCGTAACCACAAACTAGCTAAAGCAATTTCTGATCTAGGCTGGGGAACCTTTGTAAACTTCCTTTCCTATAAATGCGAAAAAGAAGGGAAAGTTTTAGTAGAAATAAACCGGTGGTTCCCCAGCTCTAAGACCTGCTCTAGTTGTCATTATCGTATCAAGGAGTTGCCGCTAGATGTAAGGACTTGGGTTTGTCCAGGTTGCGGAACTCACCACGATAGAGACGGTAATGCGGCCAAGAATATTAGGGCAGAAGGGATCAGAATGCTATCCTCCTCTGGGACGGGGGAGGTCAACGCCAGTGGAGAAGAAGTAAGACCAAAGCGAGGACGCCCGTCTAAGCTAAGGCGTTCTTCCGTGAAGCTGGAAGCCCCGGCCTCAACGAAGTAGGCCGGGGTAGTTCACGGCAATTATTTAACCTTGATGGTAGTCCGTATACTGCCCATCACCAAAATCACTAGGGTAACTATCGTTAGAGGTACGACAAATGTCATCATGATAGTACTAAACTGTGATAAAACTTGGTGTTGTGTGGCGTTCAGGAATAAATACAAGGTATAGGCACCGTAATAGCTTAAAAACAGAAATCCCTCCCACCGAGAAATTTGATAGCCAGTAAAGAAAATTGGCAGACAAGCCACCGCTACTGCAATCATTACTGGAATGTCGAAGTTTAGGGCAGGAGTTGACACCTGTATACCATCAGGCACAATCAAGCTACACATCCCCAGCACCAACAGGATATTAAAAATATTGCTGCCAATAGCGTTACCTACGGCAAGATCTCGCTCACCACGGACACTGGCAATAATGGAGGTGGCAATTTCTGGAAGAGAGGTGCCAACAGCGATAATGGTTAAGCCAATAATCAACTCGCTCCAGCCAAACATCTTGGCGAGAGCAATAGCCCCATTAATCAGCCAGCGGGAACCTAGTACTAACATTCCTAAGCCAAAAACAATCAGCCCTAACTGAGTAACTATCTTTTTAAGGCTAGTACGAGACTGGGGAGATTTGGTTTGAGGGGTATCCTGGTCTCGGATTTTCTGATTTTCCTTGCGACTCTGAATAATGGTGAATAAAGTATATGCGATCGCGCCAGCCAACAGAATGCTCCCATCAAATCTACCCAGTTGGCCATCCAAGCTCATAAACAACAGTAGGAATGATATGCCAATCATCAAAGGTACATCTAATCGCACCAACTGCCGGGATACAACCAAGGGTAACATAGTTGCAGATATGCCTAAGATTAGCAAAATATTGGCAATGTTGCTGCCAACTATGTTACCAAGGGCAATATCCGCTTGTCCGTCATAACTCGACTGCAATGCTACGGCTAATTCTGGGGCACTGGTGCAGTAAGCGACTATAGTCAGCCCGATCACTAAAGGGGAGACACCTGCTACCAACGCCAACTGTGATGCGCCCTTGACCAAGATTTCCGCCCCAAAAACCAAAAGTACAAAGCCAGCAATAAATAAAATGAGAGTGATTATGTTCATTGACTGTGTGTGAGTAAGTCATTGAGGACGAGTTTACTTCATCAAGCCTGAAAGTTGCTATAACCTCGACTTAGCCCTTATAATTATTACCTGAGGTTTATTGAAGCCGCAAACCCCTCAACAGTAACACAGATAAAGCGAATTTTTTCCTGTTTTTATCCAGGTTTAGTTTTAGTTTTTTACTAATTTATTAGCTAACTGTTTTATATTATTTTTATCAAAAAACTCTCTAAAAACAGTTGCTTTAAAGACAGATAGGTAAAAGGTGGGATGGTACTGTAGTAGCGGTTTGAGAGTCTACTTGGCTCTTGAACTAGCCCATACAAGCATTTCAACTCTACTAGGTGGGCTGCTCAGGATTACCAAAACCTTTGGCTTTCTCCGGAAGCTTGATCATAGTCTTGTCAGTGCCTTAACCTTGCCAAGTCAGAAATGCCCCAAACATACCCTTCTGATTCTTCCACTCAATTGAATCACTGACGACATAGGTTGCTGTTGGAACAGGGTGTAATGTTTCGTGAGATAATCCTGAACTGCTAGGCGAATCGCTGCTGTGTCATCGGTAATACCATCACCTTTGGCACCCTAATCCCGCAGATTGACCATGTTCGCATCCAAAGGATAGAGGGGATTCGCTGCTACTGAAGAACTAATCAAGCTGGAAAAGCTAGCAGGTAAGCCGATCACCAATAGTAGGCTGCACAGGCTTAGAGAGAAAAAGGTGAGCTTGGCTAGGTGCGGAGGAATGCCTATGAGATTTTTAAGTCTTTGGGATTGGTATTTACGCGGTAGATGTATAAAAAATAACCCTTTGTCAAGCAGTCTTGCCAAACCTTTACTGATCATCCAGTGGTAGCAGTTCTTAGTTAATCGTGTTTTTAGCATTGTTCAAGTACCACTTTATGTAAAAAAAATCACAATATTTAATATTTAATTAATTAATTTTTGTTAAATTTAATTCAAGCCAATCTGGCAACAGATCTAAGTACAACTTGGGTTTAATTGAAAATACTGAATGATATCAAGTCCGGTTAATTAGTTTCCCAATAATCCCTGAATTTTTGGTAATGCGTAATGGGTGATGATTCATCATCAACTAGCAATTACTAATTACTAACTACCAACTAACAATTACTAATTACCAATTACCAATTACCAATTACCAATTACCAATTACCCGTTCAGGAATTATGATTATTAGTCAACCGAATTTGATAGGATACATCGATAGGTTTATTGATAACTTAATTCATAAATATATGATTGAGTTTAAGTAAAACCTGTTAGTAATTTTGTTGTTATTGATTTTGGTCTCAACAGTCATATGAAAGTAGCAATTCTTGCCGGGGGGCTCGGTACTCGTCTAGCGGAAGAAACTGACACAAAACCAAAGCCAATGGTAGCAATCGGAGGGCGACCAATCCTCTGGCATATCATGATGCATTATTACCATTATGGCTTCCAAGATTTTGTGATTGCCCTAGGTTATAAGGCAGAAGTTATTAAAAAATACATGGTGGACTATAGTTCACTTAATAGTAACTTAACAGTCAACCTTAACAATGGCAACGTCATCCAGCACGGTGGTGTAGCACCGGATTGGACAGTTGATTTAATTGATACTGGTATTTACACCAATACAGGGGGTCGGATTAAACGGCTCGCTCCCTACGTAGGCAATCAGACATTTATGCTCACTTGGGGAGATGGAGTTTCTGATGTCAATTTAAATGCGCTCCTGGAATTCCATCGCTCCCATGGCAAATTAGCTACCTTAACTGCAGTACGTCCACCTGCACGGTTTGGTTACTTAGACCTAGATGGAAACCAGATTACGGAATTCTCTGAAAAGCCTCAAACCAGAGAAGGCTGGATCAACGGTGCTTTCTTTGTTTTAGAACCCGGAGTTTTTGATTATATCGATGGTGATGACACTCAGTGGGAAAAAGCACCACTAGAGCGACTCGCCAAAGATGGGCAACTGATGGCCTATCACCACACTTCATTTTGGCAATGCATGGACACCTTGCGCGACAAGCGCAGGTTAGAAAGTCTGTGGAACAGTGGCAATGCACCTTGGAAAATTTGGGAGGAAAATAATGCGAGTATTAGTAACTGGTCACAAGGGCTACATCGGCACAGTCATGGTGCCAATGCTACTAGCTCAAGGGTATGATGTATTTGGTCTTGATAGCGACTTATTTGAAAAGAGTACTTTTGGTGAAGGAATTCGAAAAATTCCAGAGCTAAAAAAGGATATCCGTGACGTTACGGCAACAGAACTAGAAGGATTTGATGCTCTAATCCACTTAGCAGGGCTTTCCAACGATCCTCTGGGGAATCTGAATCCTGACTTAACCTATGAGATCAATCATGCTGCTTCAGTTCATTTGGCTAAGTTAGCCAAAGCCGCAGGCATCGAGCGCTTCGTATTCTCATCGTCCTGTAGTAACTATGGTGCTGGTGGTGATGACTGGTTGACTGAGGAATCATCCTTCAACCCTGTCACTCCTTACGGCATTTCTAAAGTTCGTGTCGAGCAAGATGTTACTCAGTTAGCGGACGATAACTTTAGTCCTACCTTTCTGCGGAATGCTACGGCTTACGGTGTTTCGCCGCGTTTGCGCTTTGATCTAGTACTCAATAACTTGGTCGCTTGGGCATTTACCACCGGTCAAGTGTATATCAAGAGTGATGGTACCCCTTGGCGTCCCATTGTCCATATTGAAGATATTTCCCAAGCCTTTATTGCGGTGTTGGAGGCACCTCGTGAGGTGGTACACAATCAAGCGTTTAATGTGGGACGCAATGAGGACAACTATCGTATTCGAGAGTTAGCCGAAATTGTCAAAGAAACAGTTCCAGGCTGTGAAATTGAATACGCTAAAGATGCTGGACCCGATAAGCGCTGTTATCGCGTTGATTGTAGTAAGATTATTCACACATTACCCGAATTCAAACCTCAATGGAATGCCCGTCGGGGAGCTCAAGAACTCTACCAAGCTTATCAAACCGTAGGCTTAACCTTGGAAGAGTTTGAGGGACCGAGGTATCAGCGTATTGCTCACATCAAACAATTACTTAGCACTAGCAGATTAGATCAAACCCTGCGTTGGCGTACCCAGCTACCTACATCTCCTAAAATACAAGCTATGAGTGTTTAGGAGTTGTTGGGTAATTGGTAATCGGTAATCGGTAATCCGTAAGCATTCAGCCGTCAGCTATCAGCTATCAGCTAATGCGCTACTGTTCGCGAAGCACCGATCTAGTAGCGCAATCGGTGCTAAAGGTCTGTGGCTACGCTATGGGAACAGTTTATGCCCATAGGGTACGTTACTAATGGTGCTTTTGAATAAAATAAGCTGACGGCTGACGGCTGTTCGCGTAGCGTGGCCAAAGGCCTTTAGCTGAATGCTTACGGTAATCCTACTCTAATTACCAATTACCAATTACCAAAAGGGCGTCAAATTTTTTTTACGCTGATTCCATTAAAACCATCTTTACTATTGCCTATTGCCTATTGCCTATTGCCTATTGCCTATTGCCTATTGCCTATTGCCTATTGCCTATTGCCTATTGCCTATTGCCTTTTGCCTTTTGCCTTTTGCCTTAAAAGGTAAAACCATGTCGCTCACTTTTTATGATAATTTATATAACCAGTTAAAATGCCTATTTGCCGTGCTAACAGCACTGATGACTTAGAGTTAATTATTTCCTTCGGTTATACCCCATTAGCTGATGGATTACTTACTAAAGAGCAGTTAGATAAACCTGAATATACTGCTCCATTGGATCTGGCGTTTTCTCCTAGCAGTGGTTTAGTCCAAATCACCGAAAGTGTCCCCCCCGAAATCCTATTTTGTCGAGACTACCCCTATTTTTCTTCTGTATCTAAATCGTTGCTAAAACACTTTGGAGATAGTGCCAAAGCCATCATTGAGTCAAGACAACTCAACAGCAAAAGTCTAGTGATTGAAGCAGCTAGTAATGATGGCTATATGCTCAAGAACTTTGTTGAAAAAGGAATTCCAGTGCTGGGAATCGACCCAGCCTCTGGACCTGCGGAAGCTGCCCAAAAAGCAGGTATTCCTACTCTTTGTACATTCTTTACCAAAGATTTGGCAATAGAGCTAGACTCTCAAGGACGGAAAGCTGATGTTTTTCTTGCTAACAATGTCTTGGCTCATGTGCCAGATCTGAATGGCTTTGTAGCAGGGATTGGCGTTTTGCTGAAAGAGACTGGTGTAGCTGTTATTGAAGTCCCCTATGTGGTTGACTTGGTAGATCACTGTGAATTTGACACTATCTACCATCAGCACTTATGTTATTTTTCAGTAACTGCTTTGGATCGGTTGTTTAGGAAATATGGTTTATTCCTAAATGACATCCAACGTACTCCAATCCATGGGGGTTCGTTACGCCTATTTGTGGAGCCTAAGGAACAGGTTAATGAATCCGTAAAATCCCTATTAGCAGAAGAAGTAGCGCGGGGAGTTGACCGCATTGATTACTATCGTAATTTTGCTAATCGTGTTCAGGAAATTAAGCTTTCGTTACTGGATATCCTCTGGGATTTGAAGAAACATGATAAAAAGGTAGCAGCCTATGGAGCAGCAGCTAAAGCAACTACTCTGCTCAGTTATTTTGGGATTAATAAAACCCTGGTGGATTATGTAGTTGATTTAAATCCATTCAAACATGGTCGCTACATGGGCATTAATCATTTACCTATTTTTCCCCCATCAAAACTGTTAGATGATAAACCAGATTATGTCTTGCTGCTAGCTTGGAATTTTGCTGATGAAATTTTGCAGCAACAAGAAGAGTATCGACAACAAGGAGGTAAATTTATTATTCCGATTCCACAACCAAAGATTGTTTAGAGTTGACGGTTGACGATCAAGTAAGGGAGTAGGGAGTAGGGAGTAGGGAGTAGGGAGCCATCACTATTCCATAAAATCCCAAATTGGTATACCTCACCTATTTGATAAATGCTATAATTTAAGTCAACTTTGGTAGTTTGGGAGGGTACGGATACTTGCCAATTTTTCTTTAGCGAACTTCTGCACTTTCTGATCTGAGTCATGCTTTGCTCTATCTCGCAATATTAGTAGAGTTTGGGGATGGTTTGGATAGTCATCAATGATTGCTGTCAGGGCAATTTGCCGAGGGTTTTCTTCCCGGCGCTGCTTGCGATAAAAGGGATCATTGACAGCGCGAACGCACAAAAATTCAAACATCCCAGGTTGATTTTTCCAACCACAGATTAATTCTGTCATAACTGCTGCTCGCACACGCCAATGCGGATCTGATTCAGCTCGTTCTTGGAGAAAATGTAAAGTGTCTGGGTGATCTTTCCAACCACGGACTAATTCTTCCAGCACTGCTATTCGCACATCCAAATTCCGATCTGATTTAGCCCGTTGTTTGATAAAAAGTAGGATATCCGGTTCATCTTTCCAGCCACGGGCTAATACTTGCACTGCTATTTGCCGCACATATCCATTCCGATCCGATTGAGCCAATTGTTTGAGAAAGGGTAACGTATCCGGGTGATTTTTACAACTACGAGGTAATGCTTCGGCTGCTGTTTGTCGCACAGCCAAATCCTGATCCGATTGAGCCAATTGTTTGAGAATAGGTAACGTATCATGATGATCTTGCCAACTAGAAGCTAATGCTTCGGCTACTGCTTGTCGAACAGCGGCATCCTGATCCGATTCAGCCAATTGTTTGAGGATGGGTAAGGTATCTGGATCATCTTTCCAACCACGAGCTAATGCTTCAGCTACTGCTTGTCGAACAGCGGCATCCTGATCCGATTCAGCCAATTGTTTGAGGATGGGTAAGGTATCTGGATCATCTTTCCAACCACGGACTAATTCTGCTACTGCTGCTTGTCGCACACGCCAAGACTGATCTGATTGAGCCAGTTGTTTGAGAATAGCTAAGGTATCGTGGTGATTTTTCCAACCATGGACTAATTTTGCCATTGCTACTCGTCGCACATCGGAATTGTGGTCAAATTGAGCCAGTTGTTTGAGAATGGGTAAGGTATCCGGATGATCTTGCCAACCATCGACTAATCCTGAAACTGCTGCTATTCGCACATCGGCATCCTGATCGGATTGAGCTCGTTGTTTAAGAATAAGTAAGATATCACGTTCACCCTTCCAACCACGAGCTAATTCTTGCACTGCTACCTGTCGCACATACCCATTCTGAACCGATTGAGCCAATTGTTTGAGTAAAGGTAAGGTAACCGGATGATCTTTCCAACCATGGGCTAATGCTTCGGCTGCTGCTTGTCGTACATCCCAATACTGATCCGATTGAGCTAATTGTTTGAGGATGAGTGGGGTATCTGGGTTATCCTGCCCACCACAGACTAATTCTGCCACTGTTACTGCTGGCAGATACCCATCCCGATCCGATTGAACCAGTTGTTTGTTGTGAAGGTTAAAATCTGGAATAATATCCTGATTTTTTCTAGGATTTTTATCCATTTTATCGAAAATTTTAAATTAATAAACGGCATTAAAATCTGGAAATTTATGGTAAAGTCTGAATCTAGTTTTACCCCATTAACCTAGTATAAAAAAACCTATGATTTCCAAGCCTATTTGCCTAATAACAACCAAATATACTTAAATCTCAAAGTCGCATAAGGTTCCACTATCCGGCAATTCCTCAATTCAGTCAGCTCATGCCAATTCTATGTACAAGTACCTTTAATCATTATTGAAAAATTAGTAGGTAGGGTGATAATGTTGCATCATTCGCAGTAGGGGAATCGTTAACTTCAGTGCCAAATAAATTCATCAATCAGCTATGGTAAACCACAGGGGAAAAACTGCTGAAAAATCTAGCTTGGTTTGCGATTCCAGGTATCCAGGTGATTGGTGATAAAACCATCTTTGGTCAGGAGGTAGCTAGAAGAGCCATTGAAAAACACATGACCTTTCCAAGGTACCCGGAATGTGTCACGCACGAACTGTCCAATGGGTGCATCTCACTTTTGCTATTTGACGCGGTGGTGCGTTACGGGACGGACTGTCCCAAAACTTGCTATGGCTTGCGTCTTGGCGAGCCCGTCCCTAACGCACCCTACGCCACTTTTTTACAAATATGAGATGCACCCCTGTCCAATTTGCCGTGATCACCTTTTCATCGGTTTGAGAGATATCATGCAGAACGAAATAAATTGTGCTAAAAAATAGCCGAGCGTTAAATCTCAGTATCTAAACTATAATTCGATAGTTTAATTTTAGTTTAAATCGACTAATTTGGTCTTGAAATTAACTATTTTTTGTATAAAAATTATAGGCAATATCTTGCTAAGACAGGGTTGGTATATCGTGCTTAAGGGTCTGAATTACCCGCTCAATCTGGGATTGATATTGATTGGCACTCAACTCCTCTGAAGTCATCACATTTAAATTCTAAAAGAGTCACTCAAAATGATACAACAAGCATTGTCCAAAAATTTTGCACACACACAACCGATTTCATTATCAGAACATATTTGTCCCAACTGTGGAAACCAAGGATTATCCCTATTTTATGAAGTACATAACGTACCAGTTCACAGTTGCTTAATGATGTCAACCCAGGAAGCAGCTCTAGACTTCCCTTGCGGTGATGTGGTTTTGGGGTTTTGTGAAGATTGCGGCTTCATCACTAATGTTTCCTTTGATCCCAGGTGGTCAGCTTATGCTCCCAATTATGAAGACCAACAGAGTTTTTCCCCAACCTTCAATCAGTTTGCCCTTGATCTAGCCAATCATCTGATCGACAAATACGACCTTCATAACAAAGACATTATAGAGATTGGTTGTAGCAAAGGAGATTTCCTCTTGCTGCTGTGCGAATTAGGTAACAATCGCGGTGTTGGTATTGACCCGTCTGCTGTAGTAGGACGAGTCCAGAGTGAAGCCGCTGACCGGGTCACCTTTATTCAAGACTATTACTCCGAGCGCTATGCTGAGTATGTAGGTGATTTTATCTGTTGTCGCCATACCCTGGAGCATATTTATCCTACTGCTGAGTTTATTAGTACCGTGCGCCGCTCCATTGGCGATCGCCTCAATACTGTTGTGGTCTTTGAGATCCCAGATACCATACGAGTACTCAAAGACTTAGCCTTTGAAGACATTTACTACGAACACTGCTCCTATTTTACCCCTGGATCCCTAGCGCGATTATTCCGCAACTGTGGCTTTGAAGTGACTGACTTGTATCGAGCTTATGGTGAACAATATCTGTTAATTGAAACCCGACCTGTCACCATCCCATCTGAGAAAGTACATCCTCTGGAAGAGAGTCTTGAGGAACTGACCCACCATGTCAAACACTTCACCAACGAGATTAGCAAGAAGCTGGAGAATTGGAAGCAGCACTTAGAGCAGATGCATGCTCAAGGCAAGCGTGTTGTAGTTTGGGGTTCGGGTTCCAAATGTGTGGCTTTTCTAACCACTCTTGATACCACAGACAAAATTGAATACGTGGTGGACATTAATCCCCATCGTCATGGGAAATTTATCCCTGGCGTTGGTAAACAAATTATGGCACCAGAGTTTTTGAAGCAATACAAACCGGATCAGGTGATTGTCATGAATTCGATATATTGTCATGAAATTCAGCAAATGTTGGATAAGATGGGAGTAACTACAGAGGTTATATCTCTATAAATATCAGTCATTAGTTATGAGGTAAGCATTCAGCCGTCAGCTATCAGCTGATAGCTGATAGCTGAATACTTACATACGTTAACCAAATCGGTTTATGTGAAAAAATGTTCAAATGATTGCTGATCAACCCCGCTTAAGCATTGGATTACCAGTCTACAACGGCGAAGAATTCCTCAGGGAAGCATTAGATTCAATTTTGGCTCAGACCTTTGAGGATTTCGAGTTGATCATTTCAGATAACTGCTCGACTGACGCAACTGAAGAGATTTGTCGGGAGTATCAGGCTAAAGACAAACGCATTTATTACTACCGCAATCAAGAAAATCTTGGTGCTGCCCCAAACTACAATCGTACCGTTGAGTTGGCTCGAGGTGAATACTTTAAGTGGGCAGCTGATGACGATGTTTGTGCTCCCTCTTTCTTAGCTCGCTGCCTAGAGGTGCTTGACAATAACCCGACGGTGATTTTGTCCTACCCAAGAACAATATTCACTAAGCCTGATGGACAAAAGTGGTGGGAAGCGCAGTCGGTAGGAAACCTAGATTCAGAGAAACCCCATGAACGTTTTCAGGCAGCAATTTCAGATTTCTGGTGCTTGGAGGTTTTTGGACTGATCCGTACGGATGCCCTAAGACAAACCTCATTGATTTCATCCTACTACGGTTCAGATCGGCTGTTGCTGACTCAACTAAGCCTGATCGGGCGCTTGAAAGAAATTCCTGAACCCCTCTTTTTCCGGCGCTGCCATTCAGACCAGTCAAGTCGGCTATCGGCTCAGGAGCGGGAGGTTTGGATCGATACCAAAGCCTCTATGGGACCGAAATTCCTGCGACCTCGGAATTCGATTGAATTTTTGAGGGCAGTATTTCAGGCTCCGTTGAAGTGGCAGGAACGTATTCGCTGTCTAAGTGTACTCGGGAACTATATTTTTTCTGCCCAGACTTGGAAAAAATTTTTCCATCAGAAAGCACCCAGCAAAGTTGAGCAATAACCGAAGGCTTGGATGCTTGCGGGCGAAAGAGTATTTGTCATTTTTTATTTTTTTGTCGTGCTTTCAGGCCAAAATGGCAAATATCCCAATAAGTTTTATGGTAAAAAAAAGTATGGTAAGTGAAGAGGCTTAACATACTTTTTTTGATGATTAATTAATTGTTTATAGCGGTTTATACTCCAATAATGAGGTAGACCATAAGTCTCAATGAAAAACATTTTTAGCTTCAAGATGTAGCTCACCAGACAAAAAAAACACTATATTACCCCTTATTATACCTTTCTAAGGGATACGGTTAACTTTTAATATTTAACATTCAACATTCAACATTCAAGATTCAACATTCAACATTCAACTTTAAAAATTAACCTGAATAGTTTCAGTCATAAAAATAACCATGTACGACTTGGCGATTATTGGAGGAGGAATCATTGGCTTATCCACAGCCATGGCATTGGGTCAACGTTATCCAGATGCCAAAATTCTGGTACTGGAAAAAGAGAGCAGTTGGGCTGCTCACCAAACTGGCAATAACAGTGGTGTGATTCATTCTGGAATCTACTACAAACCAGGGAGTTTCAAGGCTAGGTTTTGTTACGAAGGAAACCGCTCGATGGTGGCATTCTGCCAAAAGCATGGCATTGATTATGACATCTGTGGCAAAGTGATTGTAGCAACTGAACCAGAAGAACTACCATTGCTGGATAGTCTTTACCAAAGGGGTTTGGAAAACGGTATAGAGATTGCCAAGATTACTGGTGAAGAGGTTAAGGAAATTGAACCCCATTTGCGCTGTTTAGCTGGAATTCGGGTTTATTCAACTGGGATTGTAAACTACAAGCAGGTCTGTGAAAAATACGTTGAATTGGTTCGTGTCCAGGGAGGGGATTTACGTCTCAATAGTAAGGTAGAAAAGATCATAGAAACTAGGGATGCTTTAGTACTGGAAACCAACAATGGTAACTATCCCACTCGTTTTGTGATCAACTGCGCTGGACTACATAGCGATCGCATTGCTAAGTTGGGTGATGCTGAGCCTCCAGCTAAAATCGTTCCTTTCCGGGGTGAGTACTATGAACTCAAGCCAGAGAAACGCTATCTAGTCAAGCACCTAATTTATCCAGTTCCTAATCCAAATTTTCCTTTCTTAGGGGTTCATTTCACCCGCATGATTGATGGCAGTGTCCATGCTGGACCCAATGCTGTACTTAGTTTCAAGCGGGAAGGCTATCGAAAGACTGATTTTGACTTGCGAGATTTTGTGGAAGTCATGAGCTATCCCGGTTTCTGGAAACTAGCTGTCAAACATGGAGACGCAGGGATTCAGGAAATCATCCGCTCCTTCAGTAAAGCTGCGTTTGTTAAGAGTTTGCAACGGCTGATTCCTGAAATCCAAGCAGATGACTTAGTTCCCACCCATGCTGGGGTCAGAGCTCAAGCCTTAAAAAATGATGGCAAGCTGGTGGATGATTTTTTAATTGTCAATAGTCCTAAAGCAATGCATGTTTGTAACGCTCCCTCTCCTGGTGCGACGGCTTCTTTGGAGATTGGGAATGCGATCGCTAGTGAAATCCCGACACTGAAAACTCTCGAAAGGGTGATCTGACCCAAGTTTCCTTAAAAGCTATCAGCCGTCAGCTGATAGCTGATTATTTGTACTTTCCCTGTACTAGTCTCATGGAGTGAAAACTTGAAATGAACACCTTATCTAACCACAACTGTCCTGTATGTGCCTCTGCTGATTTAGACGTATTTTTTGAGATGTTGGCGGTGCCAGTGTACTGTAATCTCCTGTGGCGATCGCGTCAAACTGCTCAAAACTGTTCCAAGGGAGATATCAAACTAGGGTTCTGTCCTAGCTGTGGTTTTATTAGTAACCTAGCTTTTGACCCTACTAAATTAGGTTATTCCCAGGACTATGAAAACTCCTTACATTACTCTCCTCGATTTCAGGAGTATGCCCAATCCCTTGCCGCTGGATTGGTGAAGCGCCACAATCTCTACAATAAAGACATTATTGAAATTGGTTGTGGCAAAGGGGATTTTCTGATAAGTCTGTGTGAACTAGGTAATAACCGAGGAGTAGGTTTTGACCCCAGCTATGTTCCTAGATCAGAGCATCAAGGACTTCAGACTCAAGTCAAGTTTGTTCAAGATTTCTATTCACAGCTCTACCAAGAGTATCAAGCCGATCTAATTTGTTGTCGGCACACCTTAGAACATATTTCCAATCCCGCAGATTTGCTCAAGCCACTACGACAGGCCATCGGTTCTCGCCTTAATACCATTGTTTTCTTTGAAGTCCCCAACGCCTTAGATACCTTTCGCCATCTAGCAGTGTGGGACATTATCTATGAACACTGCTGCTATTTCGCCCCCTCTTCTCTAGGGCAAGCTTTTGTCAATGCTGGGTTTCAAGTTAGTGAAATCAAGGAAGCGTTTGGTGGTCAGTTCCTGTGCCTGGAAGCAAAGCCAGTGCATGGGGAAATCCCGAACAGCTATGGAAAACCGGATGAAATCGAGGTATTGACTCGCGATATTGCCAGCTTTACCGCTAGGTTTCAGGAGAAGTTAGAAAGCTGGGAGCACAAACTGACAACCATCGCTCAAACTGGAAAAAAAGCCGTAGCATGGGGTGCTGGCTCAAAAGGGGTTACTTTTTTGAATCTGCTCAAGTGCCAAGATGTGATTGATTACATCGTAGATCTCAATCCCCGCAAACAGGGGAAGTACGTTGCTGGAACGGGACAGGAAATTGTTCCACCAGAATTTCTCCAGGATTACCAACCTGATCTGGTTATTGTGATGAACCCGATCTATGAAGCAGAGATTCGACAGTTATGCACAAATCTAGGTTTAACTCCTGAGTTAATATGTGTTTGATTGTGTTTTACCGTTAGCTTTGGTGATATCAAGTCCGGTTGAAAACCTATCATCAAGAAGATTGATGGTCGGATGGTGATATGGATCCGATCAAGTCATGCAGTTAAGTCCTAATAAATCAGGATAAAACGGGATTTAGCAGCACAATACAGACATTGACATTTTGATAGCGCTAGAGTATGCTTGAGATGTAGGACATAACAGTCAACGATGCCAAGAAAAGTAGGTGCAACCAGAAAAATATCGACTCAAGTCGTCCCCGTGGTGGAGATGACGAAGTCGGTTGAATTTGAGTTGCTGTCTACAATGGAGAAGCTAGGTGTCGTCAGGGCTGAGTCTTATAATAAATTGGGTAGTATCAGCCACTGGAGACTGGACTGGGTGCGGCTCGTTCCAACTAGGAGCCTTCAGCGACTGAAGGGGTATGAGTTGGGGACTTGCGCAGGATAAAACCTGAAAAGTCTAACTACCTATCGGATGCAGGTGAAAGCCCTGCCTATGAGGA
>NZ_JAAHIG010000170.1:0-18040 GCF_010692305.1 Moorena sp. SIO4G3
TGGGGAGAGGTTTTTTTTCAGGTTAAAAATAACTTTTTATTAGCTTTAATCCCCCCTATCTCCCTATCTCCCTATCTCCCCACCTCCCCACAAATGACGTTTTAGTCGGACGCAAGAAACAGCCCTGGGGGGGCTGGGGGGGATCATAATCTTGCGGAAAACTTTGAAAACACCCCCTAAGCGCAACAGTAGTTCAAGCTTGAAGGAAGGTTGAAAACCTAGTTTAACCCTTCCTTCAAGTTCGTTTTAGGAAGGATTTGTAGGAAACATTATGTAGGAAACATTTGTACCAACAAACCGATAAAAAATTACCAATATAACGTAATAAAGTACACAAGATTTGTTACCTACTCCCTACTCCCTACTCCCTACTCCCTACTCCCTACTCCCTACTCCCTACTCCCTACTCCCTAAAATCAAATACAAAAGTTCCTCACCTTTTTAAGAATTGCTATAACTAATACTGCCATTAAACTTTCTGATCAAAAACATGAATATTGCCGTAGTAGGTCTGAGCCACAAGACAGCACCGGTTGAAGTCAGAGAAAAACTGAGCATTCCAGAAGCCCAGTTAGAAACTGTGATGCCCCACTTATGTAGCTATCCTCATATAGAAGAGGTAGCGATACTGAGTACCTGTAATCGGTTGGAAGTTTATATAGTCACCACAGAAACTGATGCCGGAATTCGAGAATTGTGCCAGTTTATGACAGAAAAAGCTGGCATTCCTCTAGCCAAGTTGCGCCCCCACCTATTTATGTTGTTGTATCAAGATGCAGTGATGCACTTAATGCGGGTTGCTGGAGGTCTTGATAGCCTAGTCTTAGGAGAAGGGCAAATTCTAGCTCAGGTCAAAACCACTCACAAACTTGGTCAGCAACACAAGGGAATTGGACGTCTACTTAATAAACTGTTTAAACAAGCAATTACTGCCGGTAAGCGAGTTCGCACGGAAACCAGTATTGGAACAGGGGCAGTCTCCATTAGCTCAGCAGCGGTAGAGTTAGCTCAGCAAAAGGTAGAGACCCTTTATGGCACCTCTTTGACCCCCTATAAAATAGCAATTATCGGTGCTGGCAAGATGTCTCGCTTACTGGTTAAACATCTGCTGGCCAAAGGTGCCGTAGATATCTCAATTCTGAATCGGTCCACTAAACGGGCTGAAGAGTTAGCAAAAGCGTTTCCCAAAGCGGATCTAAAACTCCATTCCTTGTCAGATATGATGACAGTGGTTGCCCAGTCAGATATCGTATTTACTAGCACTGGTGCCACCGAACCACTGCTGACTCGGTCGAATTTAGAAGGAGTGTTGCAGACAAGCCATTCCTTAATGCTAATTGATATTTCTGTGCCTCGTAATGTGGCAGCGGATGTTGATGAGCTAGAGACTGTCCACTCCTTCAACGTCGATGACTTAAAAGCAGTAGTAGCACAGAATCAAGAAAGCCGTCGTAAGATGGCCATGGAAGCAGAAGAACTCTTATACGAAGAAGTGGAAGCCTTTGACATCTGGTGGCGTTCCCTAGAAACCGTTTCTACCATTAGTAGCTTGCGCAGCAAGGTCGAAACAATCCGTGAGCAAGAGCTAGAGAAAGCTCTATCCCGTCTTGGGTCAGAATTTGCCGAAAAACATCAAGAAGTAATCGAAGCCCTAACCAGAGGGATTGTTAACAAAATCCTTCATGACCCGATGGTGCAATTACGAGCACAGCAAGATATTGAAACCCGACGCCTGGCCATGGAATCGTTACAAATGCTATTCAATTTGGATACTGGCAAGCAAGCAATTTAGCAGCTAGTAGCTTGTAGGGTGGGCAAAAACAGTTTGGTTCAAATGTGTATTGTAGACCACAGAACTTTGCCCACCAGGTCCGTAACGTCTTGGGTTTTTGGTAGACCACGCTATCCTGGAAGTTACCAAAGACTTAAAGACCAATGACCAAACTCTTGCGCTGGGTTACTGGGCTACTGGGTATATGGATAGCTTGGAATTGGCTATCTCACCTGGTAGCAGAAATTTTATGGTTCACGGAAGTGGATTATCTATCCGCTTTCTTGCTGCATTTGCAGACCCAGCTGAGTTTGTGGGTAATTGTATTTATCCTATCATTGGGGTTTTTGCTGACAAATTTATCGTTAGCCAACCATTTCAAGCATCCAGAAAACTTAGCTGATCTCGAGATTACCTGGATAAAAGGGTTTAAGACTCTTGACTCTTCATCCTTAACCCTTGACCAAACACGCTTCAACTCACCCTCCCCAATAGTGAGATCGGGAGTCAGACCAAGAGGAAAATTTTCTAGAAAACGCCCAGCCTTCAGATTGCGATCGCTTTTGCCATTTGCCCTAGGACTCAGTTTATTAGTTGGGGTGGTGCTGTTGTACTACGGAAAAATGGCCTTTTCGGTTTGGTATTTCCATCGCGAAACCTTGTCAGCCACCTTTATGAGTGAAGCCACACCCCCCCTACCGTCACCCTTGGGTTGGTTATCTCTCGGAAAGCGATTTTTATCGGAATCCAGAAGCTATCTGGTTTGGCAGCTGGGGATGATCTCCGCAGTGATGGTAGGGCTAATGGTGAATACTCAGTTGTGGTTAAGAGCGATCGCAATAGCACTAAGTTTTGCCTGGGCGATGGTGATCTCAGAACAATGGGGCAGAATGTTAGAGTATCTCTATCCCACTGCCTTTAACACTACCGAGCCACTATTTGGACAGGATATCGGATTCTACGTATTTGGCGTACCGGTATGGCAACTATTGGATTTTTGGCTAGGGGGATTATTTCTCTTTGGTCTAGTTGCGGTATGGCTAATTTACTTAACCTCAGGCAATAGCCTCTCAGATGGGAAATTTCCCGGATTTTCCCAAAACCAACTACGGCACCTATATGGCCTTGGGTCTGCTGTGTCGGCAATCACAGCCTTCCACTATTGGCTTTCCCGGTACAATTTACTGTATTCAACCCGTGGTGTGGCTTACGGTGCAAGCTATACCAATGTCTCAGTCAAGTTGCCCTTTAATACAGGATTGAGCATTCTGGCCTTTGCGATCGCACTGTTGTTACTCTTGAGGTCAATTGTCTGGATACGCCGCCTGCCCACCAAAATACCAGTAGCATTGTGGATACTCGGCTTATACCTAGGTATATGGGGGATTGCTGGGGTAATCTTACCCGCAGCAGTGCAACGGTTTAAAGTCGAACCCAACGAGTTAGCCTTAGAACGACCCTATATAGCTCGGACTATTGCCCTAACCAGAGCAGCCTTTGACCTCGATAGTATTGAAGTTGAAACCTTTAACCCCCAAGGTAATCTCACCAGCACCGATCTAGAAAAAAATCACCTAACCATCGACAACATTCCCCTGTGGGATACCCGCCCCTTATTACAAAGTAATCGTCAGTTGCAACAACTGAGACTTTACTACAAATTTCCCGACGCCAATGTTGATCGCTACACCATTAAAGTTAATCCAAACCAGTTGAAGGCTAGGTTGAAGGCTGGGTTGAAGGCTGGGTTGAAGGCTGGGTTGAATGTTGAAAAGTTGAAGGTTGGCAAGTTGAATGTTAGCAAGTTGAATGTTGATCGGTTGAATGTTGCCAGGTTGAATGTTGATCGGTTGAATCTTAACTGGTTGAATGTTGCCAGGTTGAATGTTGAAAGTTCAAAAAACCCCCTTCAACAAACTAACCTTGGCCTATTGGCCACGCTTCGCGAACAACCTGCTAACCTTGGCCTATTGGCCACGCTTCGCGAACAACAAACTAACCTTGGCCTATTGGCCACGCTTCGCGAACAACCTGCTAACCTTCAACAAACTAACCTTCAACAAACTAACCTTCAACAAACTAACCTTCAACAAAATAACCTTCAACCTTCAACCAAACAACAAAATAACCTTAAACCTGCTCTTAAACCTGCTAACCTTAAACCTGCTAACCTCAAACTAAATACAAAAACTCACAAACAACAAGTACTCATTGCTCCAAGGGAATTAGACTATGATGCTGTGCCCAAACAAGCACAAACCTGGGTTAACAAACACTTAGTCTATACCCATGGCTATGGCTTTACCCTATCTGCCGTGAATCAGGTAGGAGAAGGAGGATTGCCATATTACTTTATTAAAGACATCGGTTCTGGTGCAGATGAAGGGGCCAAAGGAAGCTTATATACATCCTCTCCAGAGATTCGTGATAGTATCCCCATTGGTCAACCCCGGATTTACTATGGAGAACTGACCAATAACTATATCATGACCTCCACCAAAACTCAGGAATTAGACTATCCCAGTGGAGACGACAACGTTTACAACACCTACGATGGCACTGGTGGTGTTGGCCTAAACTCCTTTTGGCGGCGGTTAGTGTTTGCCCAGTATCTCAAAGACTGGCAGATGGTACTGACTGGGAATTTCACACCCAAAACACGGTTACTGTTCCGCCGTAATATTCGGCAACGAATTCAAGCGATCGCTCCCTTCTTACGCTATGACGCTGACCCCTACCTGGTAATTGCTGATACTTCTCAAACCAAATCAGCCGTCAATGAGGATTATCTCTATTGGATTGTGGATGGCTACACCACAAGCGATCGCTACCCCTATGCCGACCCAGGTGATAACCACTTTAACTACATCCGTAACTCCGTAAAAGTGGTTATTGATGCTTACAATGGCGATGTTACTTTCTACATAGCTGACCCAGAAGACCCGATTATTCAAACCTGGAGTAAAATTTTCCCGAATTTCTTCAAGTCATTGGATCAGATGCCCACCAACCTGCGGACTCATCTGCGCTACCCCATTGATCTATTTAACATCCAATCCGAGCGCTTGTTATCATATCACATGACTGACCCCCAGGTCTTTTACAACCAAGAGGATTTGTGGCGGATTCCCCAGGAAATTTATGCTGGTAAATCTCAACCAGTAGAACCCTACTACATTATCATGAAACTGCCCAAGGAGAAATCAGAAGAATTTATTTTGCTCCACCCCTATACACCTACAGGTCGTAATAATTTAATTGGTTGGCTAGCTGGTCGCTCTGATGGGGATCAATATGGCAAGTTACTCCTGTATCAGTTTCCCAAGCAACAACTAATTTATGGACCAGAGCAAATTGAAGCCCTGATTAATCAAGATCCAGTCATCTCTCAACAAATTTCCTTATGGAATCAAAAAGGGTCAAGAGCAGTTCAGGGGAATCTTTTGGTTATTCCCATCGAGCAATCGCTACTCTATGTTGAGCCATTGTATTTAGAAGCTGAGCAAAATAGTCTGCCAACATTAGTGCGAGTTATTGTGGTTTATCAAAACCAAATTATTATGGCTCAAAATCTAAAAGAGGCTCTTGAGGCAATCTTTAAGCCAGAGCAAAGTGATACACCAATAATTGTACGTCCAGTCGAGGAAACTTCACTCCCTTAGAAGATTAGAAAGTAACCATTTAGCTATCAGCTGACCGCTGAATGCTTACATTAGAAAGAGGTACACATAATTTTTTCCCGATCCCCGATTCCCGATTCCCGATTCCCGATTCCCGATTCCCGATTCCCGTTCCCCTCCTGGGAGGGGTTAGGGGTGGGTTCCGATTCTCGATTCCCGATTCCCTACCTTAGAACTAAAAAAATCGGGGTACAGCATTGCCGTCCCCGATCAGATTCTATCGTATTGCACTGTCTTAGTCGCGACCATTAAGAGCAATCAGCAGCCGCAAAATGAACACGAACAAGTTAATATAAGTCAAGTACATTGACAGGGCAGCAGGTAGATACTGGTCATCACGATAAGCGCGAGGCAGGATGAAGAAATCAACTACAGCCGCACCCGCAAAAATAACCACACCGATGCCAGAGATAGCAATTTCTAGAAAGCTGGGTGTGTAGACACCAAAGAAAGATAAAACTAGCTGAGCCACCAAGACCACCAGCAAAGCAATCATAGCCATCTGGACGGTTTTGGTTAAAGCAAAGCCATCTTCTTCTGAGAGATTAGAGCCAATTTGACGGCCAGCCATAAAGGCGACACCACAGCCAAAGGCAGCAATGGCAATGCCTTGCATGCCCACACCATCTGTTCCTAGGGCAACGAATATTAAGCCACTGAGGGTGTAGCCGGACAAGAGGCTGTAGGTAGCTAGAAGAGGCAAAGCTACAGTGTTGTTTCCGTTCTCAGCCACACCACGGGCAACGAAGAAAAGGATAAGTTCGGCAATTACGGCAAGCCAGATGGTGGTCATAAACAGCCCTGGGTTGCTTGAAATCACTCCCAGACCACCATAGACCCCTAGTGCAGTTAAGACTAGTCCACCACCCAGGAAGGGCAGGGCATTAGCAATAACATTCGGACCAACTAGGGCTCGACCTTGAGATTCACGAATTGCTTGACGAAAGTTACTGGTGCTACTCATGAGATTTTAGTCAATAATTTTCCGGATAAAGTATCAGCATTGATTTATAACTACTTCTATTTTGAACGATATCCGCAATCTTGTGGCAGGTGGGAAAACCGACTGGGTGCATCTGATAGTTGTAAAAAAGAAGAGAAGTGTCGGACCTGTGGTGCACCGGGCGTGGGAAGTGTGGTGGGGAGGCGCAGGACGTGTGGGTAGTGTCGGAATTTTATTAGAATTTTGCCTAATTTGATGGATTGAGATGCACCCAAACCGACTTGCCTAATACTCCCTTCAAATTGAATTGAGGGGTAAACTATAGAGGGTTTAAATGAGGTGAGGTAGATAGTTTTCGGGAGCTTTGGAGCAGGGAGCTTTGGAGCAGTGAAGTCAGAAGAGGTAATAGGTAAGAGGGGAAAAATCCTGTGTACTTAATTAGAATAAAAGCCGCTATATACTTAATCCCTAATACTTAATCTCTAATACTTACTACTTAATCCCTAATACTTACTACTTAATCCCTAATACTTACTACTTAATCCCTAATACTTACTACTTAATCCCTAATACTTAATACCTAATCCCTAATACTTAATACCTAATCCCTAATACTTAATACCTAATCCCTAATACCTAATACCTAACATCTAATATCTCACACCTAACACCATTAACCTTTAAGCATTCAGCCTACCGCAGTCAGCTATCATTGTTAAAATAAACCTCGTTTGCGTAGCGTGCGCCTATGGGCAATAGGCAATGGGCAAACGGGATAATTTAATCATAATTTAATAGTTCGAGATTTTAGAGAATTGAAAGTCTGGAGAAAAGCCCTTGGCCTTTGACCTTCGCCTTGGCTGATAGCTGAATGCTTAGATTAACCTTGCCCTAACCCTCAAAACTAAATTGACAGAGTACTAGTTATCCTTTTTGCAAGTTGCAACTTTTTGCAACTTTCAACTTGCCCATCATTTAGCTTATATATTATACCACATTTAAGACCCTATAGCAATTTTTCACTATCTTGGCTTTCCAATCTGCGTGATTGTACAGAGAACAGAAAAACGGTAATTTGTTTTTTCCGTAAAAGGACGATGGTTCTAAAGGGGAATCTCTAATGACAATGAGTTGAAGATTAATTGCTTAGGCTAAGCCTCGTGTCGTAAATAGGTTTCCACTTCTGGGATATTTTGAGAATGGCTATTGGGTCTGTTGGTTTTCAAGGAATGGAACTTCTGATTGCGTATTACCGAAATCCATCAATTCAACTTCGCAATCAGATAGTAAGATTAAATGCTGGGTTAGTGAGGAAGATTGCTCATATAGTCAGCCAGAAGTGTGCTGAACCTTATGAAGACCTCGAGCAAATGGGTTACATCGGCTTGATTCGTGCTATTGAGCGGTTCGACCCCCATCAAGGTTGTGCATTCAGTTCCTTAGCAGTGCCTTACATTCGCGGTGAAATGCTACATTTCTTACGCGACAGGGGTTCTCTGGTCAAGATTCCTCGCCGATGGCAGGAACTGCAGCAGGCAGGGAAAAGAGTCAGCAAAAAGTTAGCAACTAACTTGGGACGCTTCCCAAGAGATGAAGAAATTGCTAAGGCTTTGGATGTATCCCTGCAAGAGTGGCAGGAAAGTAAGTTGGCAGTTCAAAATCGTTTGCCTTTAAGTTTGGATGCCACGGTTTCTCAGAAGGTCGATCAACCCATGACTTTAGGAGAGACTCTACCAGATTACTATGAAGAGAATTTACACTATTGGGAAGAAGACCGACAACAGCTCCACGGTGCCTTGAGTCAGCTAGAACATAAAACTCAGGCAGCTATAGAGTTTGTTTTCTTACGAGAACTCCCCCGCAAGGAGGCAGCCAAACGAATTGGCGTGAGTCCGATGACAGTGACGCGACATGTCAAAAGAGGACTTCAAGAGTTGGTTACCCTGATGAAATCTCAAGCATCGGAGCGTCTGGCCAGTTAGGAAGAATGAAGAATTAAGAATGAAGAATTAAGAATGAAGAATTAAGAATGAAGAAATTTAAAATTATAAACTCTAAATTCTAAATTCTAAATTACCAATTCTAAATTCTAAATTCTAAATTCTAAATTCTAATTGCTTTTTTTGGCAAGAAGTGTGTTTACAACCTAGATAGAAACCCTATACTTAATTGCTGTCGGTATTGATATCGCAAAAAAGAGTTTGCCAGTCTCGCAAACCATCACTTGCCTCTTTGACTTCAAAGGTGACATTACAAGCCTTGGGTTGCTCTATTACCTGAACACAAAGTTCAGCAATATCTTCCCGACTTACTTTACCTCGGATATTGTCTCCTTGAGCAAACACTAAGGCTTGACCTCCCGGCTCTTCTGTCAAAGCACAAGGTCTGATGATGGTGTAGGAAACGCCACTGTCGCGAACTGCTTCTTCTCCCCGCAGTTTCCAGGTTAGAATTCCCCCCAGTTGGTCATTCATTCGTACCGCTGGTGGTTCTTCCTCGAGGTTAATTCCTGGACGACCTGGACGAGTCACCCCGGCTGAACTAATCATAATGAATTGGGGCTTGGTGATACCCCCATAGGCTTTAATAGTTTCCAGCTGTAGGACAAAAGAACCTGGAGCAAATTTTGGGTTGAGCGCGCCATCATATTCAAATTTACTCAGCATTAGCTGTATAGCACAGATGCGACTGGGGTTGAAGGGAGCAGCATCTTTCAAGGTTTTGGCTCGAAATACCGGAATCAAATCAGCAAAGGGAATCGAAACATTCATCCACTGATCTTTCTGGGTGTCGAAGGAATAGCAGTAGGCAATTCCATCCCATTTCGATTCATTACGCAATATAAATTTATACCGTTGACCATCCCCTTTAACTCGCAATTCTAGTCCTTCGTACTCAGCTAAGTTGAGGGGAGTTGGGAGATTGCGGGTGCGTACTGACACAAAGCCCCCAGAATTTGCCGTTGAGACATTGCCAGTAAACAGGGCAGCCTTGTTGACGAGCCGGATTGAACTCTCGCTGACACCACCCATTACTACATCATCCACAGCACCCCAGGTTTCTTGTAAGTCATCGGAAGGGTTTTGGAAGTCAAATAGCAGTTGTTTGCCTGGTTCAAGGTACTCTGCTGCAGCTTGTACTAAGTTCTTGATACCCTGATACTCCACAACTTCCGGGGTATCGACTACTTCTGGCAGATAGAACTTGATACCCTGATAGTATTTTTCCCGGTTCGGGGTGTCTCCTTCTACCGGTTGCACCCGGGCTCCCGTACAACACACTACAGCAGTAATGTTCTTGTACAGTGCTGGAGTCAAGGTCTCTGGAATAGTTATATCTGCCTCGAATAGTTCCAGGTTATCCCCAAGGATTTCCCTAGCTTTCTGGGCATCTCTGACTAGAGCACGTACGGGATAATTCTGCTTAAGCAGACGGCGAACCACTCGCTTGCCTACACCGCCAGTTGCCCCAGCTACCAGTATTACTCCCATATCTTTGTCTTTACCTTGGCTCGATTGTTGATTATTGGCACGACCTGTGAATAATCGCTGTAGGCAGCTCAGGAAAGGAATAACCTCAAAGTAGCTTAGGGTTTTTATGAATCTGCCAGCATCCCATGGGGAGCGATTGTTTTGGGTCATAATCGCCTCAAGTGCATTTTTTCTTCAGTTTATCGAAATCTGAATTACCGTGAAGCTGACCTATAGCATAGTACTGGATCCTTTCAGCAGATTTTTTCCAGCTGGTAATTATATCATAGAAATTTTGATTTATACGCTTATTAACGAAAGAGATGGCTTTTCGTTAATATAGACCTGCAAACTATTCAGTATTAACGAAAGCGATAATAATGGTTAGTGCTAACAGGGCAGGTCAGTATTTAGAATTTAGAATTTAGAATTTAGAATGAAGAATGAACAAATTCTTCATTCTTCAGCCGATGGTCTGCTTATTTGTTAGATACAGTTTTGGTCTTATTGCGATCGCTTATCCAAGCTCCCAATCCTACCGCGAAAAGCATTCCCAACACTGTTGAAGGTTCTGGTACAGCTAAAATTTGTCCTCGAATGTCACCTGGGTTGCCAAACTCAACGCTGTGAATTTGAACATACAACTGATTAGCTAACAGTTCATCTACAAAGTTGCTAATCAGTTGTATGTTCCGTTGGCTTGAGGGTCGAAGAGTTGACCAGTATTGGGGTCGATGGCATCACTATTATCCCAAGTTCCCTTCAAGGTGCCTGCTACATAGTCAACCACTAAGTCATTATCATCTTCTCTGGGAAGACCGAAGATATTTAACACATGAGGTCCGTTAGTATTAGGGGCACCAAAGTGGAGGTGTATCTTGGTAACATCCTTTGCCTCGGTTCGAGCCTCCTGGTCAGGTTTCAACGTCAATCCGTTCAGCTCAATTAAGTAGTCTAGCTTTGTCTGCTCCTCGTTGAGCTTAAATGTTGCTATACCGCTAGCAGCAGAGGAGGTGGGAGGAACCACCTGAGAAGCATCTAAGTCAGCACGGAATAGTGTCGCTGCCTTAACCGGACTAACTATTCCTAAGATTGTAGCTATAACTAGAGGAGTCAGTAGATGTTTCATTAAGATTAATTTATTAACTACTTACTGACACAGAAAAAAACAGCTTTCTCTGTAGGTTTTATCCCGTTCAAGATAGCTGATAGTAGTTGTTTATTCTGCGTCAATCCTGACTTTAATAGTTTTTAAAGCTGCTAGTCAATAGCTGAGGGGGTGACATGACCTCTAAAAAGCTTACTAGATAAGCTTTGATGCCAATTATCTATTGCTTCCATCAATTCCTTATGTCTCTAGTAGGTGCAAATCATTCATAGCTTCCAGGTTACCAGATTTTGTTACCCCCCTGAACGGTTACGATATTGAACTGGTTGCAACTATTAGAATTTGCAATTGCCAGCAATAAGAAATTCCTCACATGTATCAATAGCATCGGTAAGCTCTGATCTTGTACAATTATCGGAGGCTGAGTCCGTAGGATAGCATCTTTGAAGACCCACAATATTGAGTCCACAATATTTATCGGTCTTGTCCATCTTTATGTGTAACTCACCTAACTCAGGAGTACTAATTGCTGACGTGAAATGATACCCAGCACCTTTTTTTATCCAGACGCATCCTCTTCCATTCTGTTGTTCGAAGGTCAGTCCATTGACAGTGAACTCAGATATATTTTGGCTACATCTATAATAATCCCTAGCATTGGTTTCTCTAAACTCGCAGTCTGTCAAACTCGCATGGACTGGCTGTGCTTGCAGTATTGCAATTGCTAATATTGCGGCCAGGAACACTAGCAATTTTTTAATTTTTTGCATCTTTACCCTAATAAAAGTCTGCATAGTGTAAACTTTACCATTTTGCGTGTTTTTTTATCTATGCTTTAGTATTATCCAACTCAACGCCTGTCTTGTCTATCCGAAAAATTACGGAATTTTGCTACTTGGGAAGATACTATTGCCCCCAGGGTAAACGCTTCTAATTTGCTGATTCATATATATAGTGTTTTAAAAATTTATTAAACACTATATGTATAAAATTAATTATCAATAAGCGCAATAAGGCTGGGTTTATTGAGAACTATCCCTGGTTTATTGACAAGATGCGTTTACCCTGCTATTGCCCCATTACTAACAAATTAAAAGCGAATGCATTTTGTTAATAAGCTGTTAAGCATTGAGATTGGGATACCTAAATTGCTCAAAGGCAACAGGAAACAGGGAACAGGGAACGGGTAAAAAGTAATTTAAATGCGCATTAGCTTAAAAGCTGGTTATGGGTAATTTCTATCGGTAATCGGTACTCGATATTTTATCTAGCGTTTATCGCAGTTATTAGGTACAGTCTTCTTTGACGTTGATTCCCTGTGTTGATGCACCCCATCGCTATTCCCTATTCCCTGTTACCAAATCCGCTGTTCCCTTTTCCCTAACATCAAAAAATTGTATACCTTACCCAATTTTAAACTGCTATAATTATCAATTACCCTTTCTTAGTAAGCGCTGGAAAATCTGCAAATTCTGATCGAGCCAATCCAGCCATTTCAGACTACTCGATAAAGATTTCGGTGGGTCGGAAATCAGGGTATCTAGAGCAATCAGGCGCTGGAAATTAATCTTGACTGGATCATCACGCTCTGTGCGACCATCTTTGCGATAAAACTTGACACCAGCTTGTTGCTGCATAATATTGATCACTTCTTGAGCAACGATACCGTAGCCAATGGTAGTTGGATGAATGCCATCTAGGGTGAAGAAACCACCGCTGGTGCGACCGGTGGCATCGGATCTAAAAAAGCGAGTATCCGGTACTGGTGAAAGAGCTTCTAGTTCCGGTGGCAGCTGATAGGGAGTCCACCAATCTGGTCTGCAGTCAGAGTCTTCAATATAACGTCGATAAGCTAAGCAATCCAGTAATCCTCCTAATTCAAATAAATACCAATCTCGACCTTCTTTTCGAGCCTGACCTACAGCATCAGCAATATATTCATTGTACTGGTCAATCACGCTATCAATTGCTCGGGCTTGTTGTGCGGTAATGTGCGGGTCACGGTTGGGGTCGAAATCTTTGTCGCTAATCCAAGGACGGGTGTAGTAGGGGAAGTATCGCGAGCCAGTAGCGATCTTATCTCCTACTCCACGACCAATGGGGGCAATGGTCACATGGGGCACTGTAGCCAAAATCACATGGCGAGCTTTAATTTGCTTGATTTGCTCAACTAGTTGATCGCATTCAGCTTTGAAATCTTCCGGACACCAGACCGTAGGTCGCTGATTGGGCTGTGGTGAATTTGAATCGCGATCGCAACTCCATTTGACCTTCAGTTGAGCAATGCTGCCCATGGCATTATTCGCCCCAATCATGACCATCAGGGTTTCAATACCATCTCCCTCACCGTTTTCTAGACTTCCTTCTTGCCCTAGTGCCACCGCAGCTTGGACTGGGGTAAGTGCTTTACCCTCTGAATCCCGCGCCGAGTCCAAAACCCTTAATGCCGCATGTTCGTTGCCATTCTCAACGATTTGCCGCAATAGATCATCCGTTGGTGCCTCGATTGTTTTTCTGAGAGTATCTGCGTCGTTAGAAATAATATCTGTGATATTCCACCCATAAATAGCGAGGTTGTGGTTAATTCCTTTGTGCATAGCAACAGTAGAACCAACGCCCCCTTGCCAACCGGGACCCCGTTCCCAATAATCTTCTAAGTCGTCCATATATTGCTGGATTGAAAACAGGGCTGGTGCTAATTCCCACCAGTCGATCTGGTCACCAAACTGTCCCTCTAACCGCCGAACTAAATACTCCAGATTCAGGGGCAATCCACCCAATTCACCATATTGGCTGGGACGGCGCAGGTGTTCTTCCCAACCCATTTCTTGAGCAATCATCATGGGATAGGATAGGTCAGTGTTAAAAATTGCTCCACTCTGGACGCCATGGCTTAGGGAATCACCAATCGTGACTAGTCGATGTCGGGGAGTGCCTGGCTTTTGGTTAACTTCAATACTTAATTCCGGACGGATACCCAGAGTAGGATCTGTTTCTGGTGGACGCCCTTGAGGTTGGATAACTTCCTTGACTTGATCTGGAGCGTCAAAGTCGAGCATGTCTTTGGTAAGAAAGCGTTTTACCATAGTTGATTGTTGATGAAAAAGAATAATGATCAGTTATTAGATAATTCACTGATGCTGAGGTGAATTCCAGAAAAGTAAGCATTAAACTTAAGCGCTATAGGGTTTCTAAATCAGATGTAAATATTAATGGTGTTTTTTTATTGGACAATAAAACTCCGGAGCTCTTTACCCCTCTTGGCTTTTGCCTTTTGTATGCAAGCCTTTTTCTGCAATTCCTGTGTTCACAACCCAAATACAAAACTATGTGGGCAAAGCTATGTGGGCATGGTTAGCTTGCCAGCTAATGGGCTGGGAGCCTGGTAAGCAAACAAAGTAGAGAGCTTAGATTCCGTTGGGTGCATCTCATATTTGTAAAAAAGAAGGTAAGTGTGGGACCCTGGTAGGGTGGGAAGTGTGTAAAATGTGGTAAGTGTGGTAAATAGGGTAATTTTCGGGCGCATTTTTCCCTAATTGCATGCATTAATATGCACCACATCCCGTTAATAAAGATTTGGTAGTTTCCGACAATATCAGGTTAAAACGGTAAATAAGTGATTAATTCCCTGGATAATTCCCATATATCCCCTATAAACTATGAATGCCAAACCTAGTATTAAACTCCCATGGATATTTATCCGTACTTTAAATAGGACTGTCTGGGTGATTTCTAGTCTTGCCCTACTGACAGTAGCTGCCGAATCCTCTTTAGGAGAACCCTCACCCTCTACCCCTACAAAACTAACCCTAGAATCCCCTGCTCCTGAACTCCCAGTTACCCCTTCAGCCACCTCTTTATCTGATCATTTGAACAAAATTGGTGCTAAAATGTATGGGGCTTACTGGTGTCCCTATTGCACAAAGCAGAAGCAAATGTTTGGTGAGGCATTTAAGCAGATTAATTATATTGAATGTGACCCAAGGGCTGAAACGTCCCAAACTAACCTCTGCATTGAAGCGAAGATCAGAGGCTTTCCAACTTGGGAAATTAATGGTCGGTTTTATCCAGGTATGCTGTCGTTAGAGCAATTGGCTAAATTTTCAGGCTACTCAGCAGAAGATCCTACAGAATCAATACCAGTGGTGGAGGAAGAACAAACAGAAAAATAAATAATAGCAATAGTGCAACGTTTAACCTCTAAAAACCTAAGGTAAGCAGTCAGCAGTCAGCAGTCAGCAGTCAGCTTATTTTATTCACAAGCTGTTCGGATATCAAGTAGGGTGGCACAGGCTTCTAGCCTGTGAATTAGCGCATTAGCTGATAGCTGATAGCTGATAGCACCTCAAGTAGGGTGGCACAGGCTTCTAGCCTGTGAATTAGCGCTTAAGCTAACGTCTAGGGATTATTTGGTAATCTGAAATGTTACCGATTTCCTGGCAAAAACAAAAAACGTTGTAATATCTATCCAAATGCCTTGTGCTGTGGCTAATTGCTCAACGTCTGCAAAGAATTCAGTTTTGAATTGTGCTAATTTCTCTGGAGAAAGCTGGAAAACTTCCGCGCCAAAGGCACTCTTTGAGTTTCCCCGCCAAGAGTTTGCTGCTACTATTTGAGTATCACTGTTGTAGAAACCAAGTTGGTCGGTTTTGACGTTGATGTCTTCAAAACCTGCTTCCGTGAGTAGCTGATGACATTTCTCGGGACTACCAAGGGGTTGATTGGGATTAGGAATTACAATGCCATAGTCTCCTGCTTTTTCTCGAAACAGACCCCCTGTAGGAAAGGCGTTTGCTGCAAAACAGGAAAATCCCACTAATCCTCCTGGTTTTACGAAGCGATACCACTGCCGTAACGCAGCAGGGATATCTGTTAAGTATACAATGGCTGAAGAACATAGAATCCTATCGAAACTATTATCTGGGAAGTTGATAGTTTCTGCATCTGCTTCTATAAATTCGATGTTGTTGAGACCTTCGGCTTTAACTTTTCGTTGGGCTAGATTGAGCATGCCTGAGGAAATATCTACACCGACAACAGCTCCAGAAGCACCGACAATTTTGGCAGCTAGAATTGCTACTAAACCTGTGCCGGTCGCAATATCTAGAATTCGTTGTCCAGTTTGCAGGTGGGATAGTTCTACTAGACCATTGGCTAGCCGAGGGTGAAAGCTTCCTTGATCATAGTTTGGTCTGGTGTTAAAGTCAGCTTTGACGTTTTCTTTGAACTGATTTATCCTTATCTGGTGTTTCATGCTTGATGGAGATGGAAAATATGATAACTAGAAAATATGATAACTAGCTTAACTAGAATGAAGGCGGTTTAATTATTTCAAAGTCTGACTCCTCTAGAGATAGTATAAATGGTTGATCATTATGCTCAAATGGATTTTCCTCTAATCTGACTATCCAACGACCGGATTCTTCCTGTGCTTCAATACGACCCGAAAGACCCGCAACATAATCAGGATAAATCACTCGAACTAAGGTTCCTACTTTGAGCATCTCAATCACTATCTATACTCCCAATGTCCACCTGATTTTACCTTTAATTAACCGAATCTTAAATTCATATTGTTACAATACGAAGTTAGGTTATTCAAAATTAGCTCACTATTTTCCCCCAAGCCAGTCAGGAGGATTGATCCTCACCGGGGAAGAGTGTGGATAGTGTGGGAAGTGTGGGAGGTGTGGGAGGTGTGGGGGGAGAGGAAACAGATGCGTAGACACAACAGTTAATCCTAATGGTTAATTGCTGAGGGGCGGAATGAATATCAGTGGAATGGGCATCCTGCCTGCCCGAAAATGAAACGGGCAAGATGCCCGTTCCACCAAGATGCCCGTTCTACAAAACTATTCAAATCATTCCATGATTAATCAATGCCGATTAAGCGATCGCTTGAAAAACCTGTTCAGCATTTAACCTTAATTCTGGAAACGTTGGCGATAGGATACGGTTCGCTCCTCGGAATTGACTAACGTTATATTCGCCATCTATCAATTGGTAGACCGATAACGTAGGTTGTTTAGGATTGCCGATAAATCGCCTACCGCCTAAACCCAAATAATCAACAATCCAATATTCAGCTATTCCGAAAGACTCGTAATCTTCCAGTTTTAAAGCGTAATCGTCGCTCCAGTTTGTTGAAACCACTTCTACAACTAAACGAACAGAAGACCCCCGTGTGATAATGGATTCTTTTTCCCAGCGTGGTTCGTTATCAGTAACCCTTTGCTTGTCTAAAACGATGACATCTGGTTCATACCCAGACTCTGTTTGTGGTTTGATCACGCATTCTTTGGGAATAAAGTAAGGCAATTGACAGCGCCGAATTTCTAAAAACAGTTCTCCTCCTATAAACCCGGCTACCTCTGAATGCATTCCCATTGCTTTAAGCCTCTCGACCATGCATGACTAATCGCTATTCCCTATCCCAGGGCGTAGCGCTATAACTAATAGTTTAGACCTGGCTCAGCTCACCTTAAAATCAGAAATCGTCTCAATCCATACCCGTGCTCCACAATTTAGGGGATTATCTGGGCGATACATCACCCGACAAGGGCCATTGACTTCAACCGTATGACCATAAATATTTTTAGCCCCGCGTTTTACCGTAATCACGGGATTGCGTTCGCCGGTGTTGTGATTTTGGCGAATCACTTTCTGATTAACGTGGATCACAGCTTTAGTGTACTGTGTACGCTTTGACCAATTCCGCTTCGGTCCACGAGTACCAGGGGTGACCACTGGCATACCGTCAAATAAGGGAATCACCCAAGTTCTACCGACCTTATAAGCTCCTTTGACTCTGCCCTTGCTCAAAAGGAAACGGACCCGAGTGGCAGAGACACCTAGTAATTGAGCGGCTTGTGCGGTAGAAATCATCATGGCGGTAAAACCATTGCTTTAACGATATTGTTATCTTAACAGGATTTTGCAGAAGATGCAAGTATTGGATGGAAAGGGTGGGTAGCGTGGTAAGTGTGGGTAGTGGGGTTATAAAACTATTGCATTACCGCTAGGGGTGATGTGGGTGATGTAGGTGGTGTAGGTGCTTAAAAAAACTAT
>NZ_JAAHIG010000171.1:0-18004 GCF_010692305.1 Moorena sp. SIO4G3
ATATTCCGATATCCTCTATTTTTGAGGTTGATGTAGCTCAGGGACTAGAACGTCTTGCTGCTGTCTTAGCCAATCCCCAAAATTATGAGGTCGTGGGGGAATTAAAGGCACAAGCCGACGTATTTGCTGGCTTTGCTGAGTTACTGAACTTGTCTGGATTTGGAGCGATTGCCCAAACGGCTGTAGCGGCAGTAGAGCAAAATCCCCACCAAGTCTTGAAAATTATTGAACTCGCCCTAGCTGACTTTACAACAGGACGAGCTGCTGTACTAGAAGGCGATCGCACTCAAGGGGGAAATCCCTCGACTGCTTTAGTGGCTTTAACACAAGCCCCTGCCGCTCCAGCTAATGACATTACAAATAGTCTTAATACCACCTCTGAATTTGAAGATATCTTTAGTGACTTTAACCTAGGCGAAGCAACCAATGCCTTTGAAGAATTTACCTTATCCGAGCAAACCGCTACCCAACCATCCCAACTCAATCCACTAGGTGAAGAGACTTTCGAGACCTCACCCACCCTTGCCGATCAGGAAACTGAGCTAGATCAAGCAACTGAAGACTCACCATCTTGGAAGGTTACCGACTCAGCTGATTTTACTGATATTTTTAGTAACTTTAACCAAGAAGACGTTGCTCTAGCCCAGGAAACCACTGGCCAGCAGCCCCAAGTGAACCTGCCAGCTGAGGAAGTTCCTCTGACCCCACCGATTCTTGCTGATCTCAGAACTAGTGACTTGGGGCAAGTCAATCAAGACCTAACATCTGATCAATCTACGCCTTCAGAGGATCAAGTTAACCCAGTCCAAGAGGCAGAAGCATCTTTGCGAGAGGAAACCATTTCCCCCACTGCAGAAACTGTTCCACACTCGGAGCAAGACCAGCAAGACCTGAGTAACTCTAAGGCTGACCCTACCCCAGGATCTAAACCAGTAGCGAACTCGCCTAATCCATCAAGCACTGCTTCTGCTCCCCGCAAGAACTCATCCCTAGAGGTACCAAAAACCCTGGAAGCCGCAGTAGAAAAGATTGAACAAATCTTTGAAAGCCTGCCACCGCTCCAGGATATGCCTGCTTCAGATGTTCCATCACCACCAACCCTACCAGCAGCCGCATTCCTAGCCAATGAATTAGGTATCAACCAAACCACTCAATCAGCTAAATCCCAGCAGGATCAACCTACTCGATCTAATCAAGCTACTCCTAAGCCGTCAGACCATCCCAGCCAAAGTCCAACCTCTATCTCCCCTGAGAGTTCAGTCCGGGTTAACTTAAAGCGACTAGAACGGATGAACAATCAGGTAGGGGAACTGGTGATCAACCGCAATAGTATTGGGCTGCAAAATGAACAATTACAAGCAGCAGTGCGGGAACTCACCCAAAGATTTAACCTTTGTCAATCCATTGTTAGTCAATTACAAGAATTATCTGATCAGAGTCTAGCTAGTGCCTCAAGTGCTGGATCAATGGTGTCAAATCCTAGCTTTGCCTCCCTTAGTGAGAATCAGTGGAATCAACAAGGGACGAATTCTTTTGGTGAGCAAAACTCACCCCAGGAATCGGTAACGTGGTCAGGCGAAAAGAGCCTAGAAAGTGAGTCAGACCCATTGAACAAACCCCTGTTTGATTCCTTGGAAATGGATAGCTATAGCAACGTCCATTCTTTGATCCAAGGACTACAAGAAGAAATGATGCTGCTTAAAGAAGCCGTGGGGGATATAACCCTATTTGCCCAGCAGTCTGATCAGACCTTGGAACAACAGCGGCAAATGCTTTCTCAGCTACGAGACGAGCTGATGTGGGCGCGAATGTTGCCTCTGGGTCAAGTACTCAACCGCTTTCCCCGGGCTTTACGGGATCTTTCTACCCAACACCACAAGCCAGCCAAACTCAAGCTTAGTGGTACAGGGGTTTTGGTGGATAGAGCAGTGCTCGAAAAACTGTATGACCCCTTACTACACTTACTCCGGAATGCTTTTGATCATGGCATTGAATCCCCTCAAATTCGGCGGAAACGAGGTAAATCAGAGCAAGGACAAATTGAAATTCGGGCTTACCATAAAGGCAATCAAACCATTATTCAAGTTAAGGATGATGGTGAAGGTCTCAATATTGAACGCATTCGTAACCAAGTATTGGCCAAGGGATTGTTGTCAGCCAAACAAATTGCTAAAGCTCCCCCATCCCGCCTGTTAAAGATGATTTTTGAGCCAGGATTTTCCACCGCAGCTAAAGTCAGTGATCTGTCTGGTAGGGGAGTAGGTTTAGATGTAGTACGCTCTCAAATTCGAGCTCTCAAAGGTAAAATATCTGTCACCTCATCCCCAGGTAAGGGTACAACCTTTACCCTACGGCTGCCGTTAACTCTAACCATTGCTAAATTACTAATTGCTACAGTCGGTCCAATTGTTATCGCTTTACCGTCAGACAGTATTGAAGAAATTGTGGTTCCCAAGGGGGATCAGATCCAAAAATCTGGGACAAAACGGTTTTTGCTCTGGCGCGGACAAATGGTTCCCACTTATACCATGTCTGATCTTTTGGAATATAACTGTCCAGTCAGGGAAACCACTCCTAGCAAAGCTTTAGTTTATGTTCCGACCCCTGAAGATTGGGCGTTACCTATGGTAGTAATGCGTCGAGACCACCAGGCTTTTGCGTTAGAAATCGATCGCGTGATCACAGAGCAAGAGCTAGTGATTAAACCCTTTGGCAAAGTGCTTGCGGCTCCCAGTTATACCTATGGTTGTACCATCTTGGGGGATGGTAGTTTAATTCCGGTAATAGATGGTAACACCCTGCTAGAGCAATTTTTAGCTCAAAGCCATGAAGAGACTAAACTGAGAAGCTTGTCTCATATACTCGAAGCTACCACTAAGAAAAAGTCATCGGTTAACCGGACTCAAACTCCTGCTAAAACTGCTCCAGTTCCGACAATTTTAATTGTGGATGATTCGACAGGTTTACGACGAACCTTGGCTATGAGCTTGCAAAAAGCAGGTTACCGAGTGTTACAGGCTCGGGATGGACACGAAGCCTTGGAACAATTGCGGCAAAGTTCAAAAGTGCAGATGATAATTTGTGATATTGAAATGCCGAATATGAACGGTTTTGAGTTTCTTGGTCAACGTCGCCAAGACCATCAGTTATCAAAAATTCCTATAGCAATGCTTACCTCCCGTAGCAGTGAAAAACATCAGCGTTTGGCAATGCAGTTGGGTGCTAACGCTTACTTTACTAAACCTTATATTGAACAAGATTTTATTGGAAAAATCAAAAATCTTATTGAACAAAGTAAATCTTAATTTTAAGTATTAATCTATCAGTTAATGCGCTAATTGAGGCGCTAATTGAGGTGCTATTTGAGGTGCTATCAGCTATTCCTAATCAGCCTTTAGCAATTAGCTTCTTGAGGGGTGTCCACGACTAATCAGTTACTTGCAACCAGATCATTGAATTATCGTGAATCATGATACTTTTCATCCTAAGTATACAAACTTAGTATGGTGAGTTACTCCATTCAATTCCTCTTGCTTCCAAATCCTGATCAGAAGACTTGGAATATTTTATCCTTCATACTTATCCTAACACGATGAATTCGACATCATGAAAAATAACTTAATTTCCTCCCAGCTTAATGATACTCATCTATCGCCAAATCATAAGGCTACATCATTCTTGAAATTAGTGGTCTTTAGAATAGACAGCATCAATTTCGCGTTTCCGATTGAGTGTGTCAACAAAGTAATTAATTACACAACTGTTTATAGCAGTGGACTTAATGATATAGGCATTGCCCATATCGATGACCACGAAATTCCTATTATCGACTTGCATCGCCGGTTATTTAAATCTAGCCAAATCAGCACTTCTAACCCAGCACGTTTCCTGCTGATTGCTCAAAATACAATGGGTGAAGGATTTGGTATCCCTGTACTCAAAACACCGAATTTGATAGAGGTTTCCGTGAGTGATATTCGTACCCTACCAGAGTCTTTTCGTCAAGCTGATACCCTAGGAATTGCTAGTCATGTGGCAGTGATTCCCCAAGAAAATTTATCTTTGACAGTCTTTTTGCTAGATGTTAATCAATTGCTGCCTTGGGTTTCTCAAAGCGCGAAAAGGGGTTAAGCATTGAGCAATCAGCAATCAGCTATCTTTTCCCCTAGTCTTGATGGGATGGGAATATTCCCAGTGGATGAGATTTATGTTATACTTTAGATTATAAAATAGCTATCTGCAAGAATTAAGGGTTAGGCGGGAAGTCCCGCTCTCTATCCGTGCTTGGTTAGCTTCGTATGGGAAGGCCTTTTTCGGGGAATTGTGCCAAGAAGTTGCTAGCATCAAAAACGCGCTTTGACGATAACCAAGTCAAAAAACTTCGTTGGCAAAAAAACAACCAAGCAGAATCATCGGTCTTAGCGTCATCCGCTCTTATACCCCACATCTCAATGCTACCCCATGAGTGTGGGATGAATGGCGGACATGAATTTTATCGTCTATAATCAAAGTAGTAGGGAAGACAAATTAAGAGCTAATCGCCACCTACTAACTAAAAATCGAACTTTTTTTTTGTATTGTTCCGGTGGGTCGGGGCATCCCGTATGGTAAATAAAGCTTGCCGAACGCGCCCCGCGTGGCCTACGGCCTTGTATCCGTTCGCGCAGCGTCGGCGAAAGCCGATACCATTGGGTGGAGTTGGCAAGAAGCCTACACAGAACTCAAAGAGTAAGTGTAGGAGTATGTCACAAACTAGGACTGCTGCTGATGGCAGGAATATAAGACCTGGGTTTGGGGAACTAAATTTAGGCAATTCCTGGTGAAGTCGGAATCCAGTGCTTTAGCGTAAGCTCACGGTCTGGTAGTCACGGCTGTAGCTTTGATATAAGCTCCTAACTACCATAGTTAGCACTATTGCTTAGCACTATAACGAAGCAATCGGAACAAGTATCCGACAAAACGCATCTAGAGATAAGATGTAGCATGGTAAGTCTTATCTCCAGCAGTAGGACTGATGGCGAGTCCCTCTGATGTGAAACAAAACGTTTCTATTCAGTAATGCTCGCAGCTATATAAATTAATCTGCCAGAATCCCCTAGCTTTAGCGATGGGGAGTCGTCAATTTCCAGCAGTACGACCTAAGAGTCTAGTCAACTGGTGCTGCTAAAGTTTAATATATGGTGTTTCCCAAAAAACTGATTAAGGGCGGCTCTAAAGTATCTAAAGTTATAGATTTACCTAAATATGGTGTACGCTCCATTCTTGCTAAAGGGGTGCAGATGGACTTCCAGTCAGGACAAAACCGTGTTCCAGTCCTCAAAGGAATAGACTGGGAAGTCAAACGTGGTGATATCCAACTTTTAATGGGACCGTCTGGCTCTGGCAAGACTACCCTTTTGTCAATCTTGGCGGGATTACTGACCCCGACACTGGGAAAAGTCTATTTACTGGGTCAAGAAATTACTGGTATGTCTAGAACTAACCTGGCAGAGTTTCGACGGGAACACATTGGCTTTATTTTCCAACACTTCAACCTATTTCCGGCACTGACAGCAGCAGAAAATGTGGAAGTTGTGCTAAACATTAAGGGAATTCATGGGGTCAATGCTCGACAGCAGGCAAAAACCTTATTAGAGCAGGTTGGTTTAGAGGGGAAAGGACATCTTAGACCGAGTGACTTGTCAGGGGGACAGAAGCAACGGGTAGCGATCGCGCGGGCTTTAGCTAAAGAGCCACCCCTAATTATGGCAGATGAGCCAACAGCAGCCTTGGACTCTCATAGTGGTCATACAGTGATTGAGTTGCTGCGTCGTCTGGCTAAGGAAAAAGGTTGCACAGTGCTGATGGTAACTCACGATCCTCGTATTATCGATGTAGCTGACCAAGTATCTTATATGGAAGATGGAATGTTGAAGGTTGATGGTTGATGGTTGAACGCGCACGCGTGGCCGTTCGCGCAGCGTGGCCTACGGCCTTAAGGCCAGGGTTGAACGCGCACGCGTGGCCAAAGGCCAGGGTTTATAGGTGACAGTTGATAGGTGAAAGTTGACGGGTGAGGGGTGAGTGTTAATGGTTCACCCTCAGCATCTTAGTTTTATTTGTACCTACCTAATTATGATGTGAATGGGCAATTTGCCAACACAACAAGTTACTGTTCACTCTAGGCATCATAATCATGTTCATGGTAGATTTCTGGCTAGCTATAGGGGTTTTGGGACTGGGTTCTATTCTTTGGGTAGAACTGGTGCGAGACTTCTATCATCTCCTGTCCCATCACTGGACACCCCTGTATCGCTTGCATGTGTGGCATCATCGGGTCTTCCGTCAGGATTTAACTGCTGTCAGTGATACCATTTATCGACAGGCGCACTGGCGTAATGATGTACCAGAAGCCTTGGTCATGCTAATATTAGGCTTGGTTCTATGGTGGTTGGCTTATACCTGGACACCAAATATGCATTGGGCAGCTTTGGCTGGTTCTGTGTACAGTATGGTATTTCTATTTGGTGCGATCGCTCGTGGCTATGGCATCAAGGGAGCCGATAAGTTGACTGATATGACCCACCTTCCCGGTCCATTCCTCTATCCTCCTTCCCCTTGGATGGTAAATCGCAGCTACCATTGGCGACATCACTTTGATAACCAAAAGGCTTACTATGGCGGCACATTGACTTTAATAGACAAACTGATGGGGACAGCACTATCGCTCCAAGGAAAAACTATTGCAGTGACGGGAGCATCGGGAACTCTGGGACAGTCACTGTTGTACCATCTCCAGCAACGGGGAGCAAAAGTGATTGCTCTGACCTCTAAAGAACAAACTGTTAGTTTAAGTGTCAATGGTGAAAGCTTGCCAGTAAAAACCTTGACTTGGCAAGTGAGTAAAGAGTCTGAACTAGCCCCACATTTTGAAAATGTGGATATTCTAATTCTCAATCACGGCATTAATGTTCATCAAGAACGGACAGCCGATGCGATCGCAAAATCCTACGAGGTCAACACATTATCAAGTTGGCGGTTGCTAGAGATGTTTTTATCCACGGTTCGGACGAACCAAGATATTGCTCGCAAGGAAGTTTGGGTTAATACTTCGGAAGCGGAAGTTAATCCAGCGTTTAGTCCTTTGTATGAACTGAGCAAACGTACCCTAGGAGACCTAGTTACCCTGCGTCGTCTAGATGCTCCTTGTGTAGTACGTAAAGTAATCCTCGGACCATTTAAAAGTAATCTCAATCCATTTGGGGTCATGTCAGGGGATTGGGTAGCCCAGCAAATCCTTAATCTAGCCACTCGTGATGTGCGTAACATCATTGTGACGATTAATCCAATAACCTATTTAGCGTTTCCAGTCAAGGAATTTTTTGTCAGCCTATACTATAGGCTGTTTAGTCGTTAGTCCTTAGCAACTTGCCTTAATTATTAGTTAGTAATTAGTGCTACTAATTACTAAGGGTGGCGTAGCCAAAGGTGACGTTGAATTTACGGCACCAAATCACTACAGAGCTAAAGTCTTCTGGATTAACATCAGCAGGGATACGGTACCGTTGAGTGCCACTGACCTGCTCGAGACGACCAAGACTTTGATAATTTTCCTTACTGTAGGATTTGGGTACAGTTTGGCGGTGCAACAGCACCATTAAATCAGGTCCGTTATCGGTTTTAAAGGTTTCGTCAAACTTTAGGTAACGTTGTCCATTGTCTGTGACTAAACTTACCATGCCTTGAGTAGAATGGGCTGCTGTTACAAAATTTCCTGATTTACTTGTTGCCTGTGCCAGTGTTGCAGTTGGTTTAGCAGCTGGAGCACTGGACACATCAATCTTGGTTGTCGTAGAGGTAGAGGTAGAGGGTTTTGCCTGAACAGTACTCTGATTCCCAGGTACTCCTGCTACACAACCTACGCTTAAAAAGGCAGTAGCACCAAAGATGGCTAAATAGTGAAGTTTCATCAGATTATCTATCTCGTGGAAACATTACTCTATTTGCTATTATGTCTAGTCTTCGGTGGTATTAGCCTGAGTTTTGGTTAAAAAATTTAGTGAATACTTCTCAAGTCTAGCTCAGAAAAAATTTTATTGATTAAAATATCCCGAAATCGGCAAGTTAAGTGAATTTTAATATTTGCCTCAGGTTAGATTAATCTCTTATCAATATCATCTAGATTATTCCCATACTATTTTAGTAGTTTGGTTGAGTTTAAACTAACAAGTTATGATACAGCAATTGCTGTAATGCTGTTGCCCAATTCAAGGGGCAAATAATTGCTATAACCTTTATACTACCAAGCTTTAGAATACTAGCACGCTTTTTAATTTGCTATTACCTATTCCCTGCCCACAGCGCTATACCTGTTTTTAGACATGACAGTTCCCAAAGTGAGCTACTCAAACTCTAGGTGTTCTTCTAACAAACCAGTTTTTAGGTTACGAGCCGCAACGGTGGTGATGCTGATTCTAGTTACTAGTTTTAGTGCGATCGCTTTAGGTTGGTTGACTGGTCAGGGGCAGATTATACAGCTATTTGCTCAGCTGCATGTCTGGCAAAGAAACCCACCGATGTGGCTGGAAGCACCAATGGTGACTCAGCAACACTACTTATTGCTGCCAACAGTTATCTTAATGGTAGTTGTCCTGGGGGTCACGAAACTCTCTCCCCGTCCTTGCACTTGGTCTAGAAATTTAGTGGTGGGGATTTTGCTAGCACTATTGGTAAGATATCTGCTCTGGCGAATCTTCTCTACCCTCAATTTAGTGGATCCCCTTAATGGTGTCTTTAGCCTAGGATTATTTTTACTGGAAATGTTGTTGCTAACCAGCAGTCTTATCCAGCTATTTTTAATGTTAAGGGTCAAAAAGCGTAGCGCTCAGGCTTCCCAATTATCATTAGATGTCATTTCAGGACGGTTTAATCCTTCTGTGGATATCTTAATCCCAACCTATAATGAACCTTGTTTTATACTAAAGCGAACAATTATGGGTTGTCAAGGGATAGATTATGACAACAAAAATGTTTATTTACTAGATGATACCAAACGTCAAAATGTCAAAGAACTAGCTGCTGAATTGGGGTGTAACTATATAACTCGTCCAGATAATTCCTATGCCAAAGCAGGAAACTTAAACCATGCTATTCCAAAGACATCAGGGGATTTGATTGTATTATTTGATGCGGATTTTGTCCCAACTAAAAATTTCCTGACTCGCACCGTAGGTTTTTTTAAAAATAGTAATGTGGGATTAGTCCAAACTCCTCAAAGCTTTTATAATCCTGACCCGATTGCCTACAATTTAGGTTTAGAAGATGTGCTATTGCCAGAAGAAGAGGTATTTTATCGGCAAGTTCAGCCCATCCGCGATGGTGCTGGCGGTGTGGTTTGTGCCGGAACTTCCTTTGTTGTTAAACGTGATATTATAGAAGCAGCTGGTGGTTTTGTAACCGATTCTTTGACTGAAGATTACTTTACTGGTATTCGGATAGCAGCGATGGGTTACCAGGTTATTTATTTAGATGAAAAACTTAGTGCTGGTTTAGCCGCAGAAAATATTGCTGCCCATGTAGCTCAACGATTGCGGTGGGCTCAAGGAACATTACAGGCATTTTTTATTGATGCCAACCCTCTAACTATTCCGGGGTTAAAACCGATCCAAAGGCTAGCCCATTTAGATGGATTACTAAATTGGTTTACCGGTTTATCTCGCTTCGGATTCTTGTTAATGCCCCTAGCTTATTCCTTTCTAGGGGTGATTCCCTTACAAGCAACCCCTGGTGAATTGTTGTATTTCTTGCTACCTTATTATCTGATACAGCTCACAGTTTTTTCTTGGTTAAACCTCCGTTCCCGGTCAGGGTTGTTGTCGGATATTTACTCATTGCCTTGGTGTGTTCCTATGAGCTTGACAGTTATACAAGTCATGCTGAATCCCTTTGGCAAAGGATTTAAGGTAACACCCAAAGGAGTAAAACGCGATCGCTTTGTGTTTAACTCGAAGTTGGGATTGCCTTTGATTATCCTATTTATCGCGACAGCAGTTAGCCTATGGCAAAATTTGAGTACTTCTGTGATGTATTGGGGGAGTGGGATATCAGCTACTGACGCTAAGATGATTCAAGGTCTGAGTCTAGGTTGGATTTGGAGTATCTATAACCTGATCATGTTGGGTATTGCTTTATTGATTGTACTGGATGTCCCCAATCGGGACCTTTACCAGTGGTTCAAGTTGCGCCGAGTGGTGCGGCTTGAGATCGGAAATCAGACTGTCTGGGGTATGACCACCAAGATTTCAGAAATTGGTGCTCAAGTGGCCTTGACGGAGGTGGCTGATTTAGGATTAGATACCGGAAACACTGCCAGTGAACCGTTGCCAGTGGAACTAGAGATGATCGAGGAAAAGCTACACTTGTCAGGAGTAGTTACTGAAATTGACAACAGTGGTGAGGAAGCTAGTCTACGGATTATGTTTGACCCATTAACTCTCCAACAGCATCGCACTTTGGTAGAGATGCTCTTTTGCCGTCCGGGTCGATGGCAGCGACGGGAAAGTCCATCGGAAATGCGATCGCTTTTACTGTTGTTTAGGATTTTGCTGAAACCCCGAGTACTATTTGATCGCCAGGGTAGGAGTTGAGAAACTCTCAAGAGTTTACCAGTGCCTGTCTATCACAATTCTGGCGGGGTGACAATAGTAGCTAGAAGAATAGTAGCTAGAAACCAGACATAATCTATTGATCTTGCAGGGTGGTGCCGATCGCGCTGCAGAGCTGTTGCAATATTGGTCAATGGTCCTAGAGCCACAATGGTCAAGTCGCTGCCATATTCCTGAGCGGCTTTGAGCAATACATCAATAGCATCTTCTGAAGAAGGCTCCATGGTAAGTTGGGGATACTTGGGCTGCCATCAGCATTTTTGAACTGATGCAGTTCTCCCAGTCCATCGGAGCCATGAATGCCTGCAGCATTGAAGGGAGGTCGCACCAGAGGTTTTTCACAGCCTTTTGCCACTAGGGGAGGCTGGTTTGGTTGAACAATGTCAATCACCCGCAACACATTATTAGCAGCTTGATGAAATCAATATTGCCAGCTAACACGGTGACTGATTTGAGCTCAATTTGTTCACAATTCAGGGCGATGATAATTGCGAGGGCATCATCAACACCCCCATCAGTACCCCCATCAGTATCGATAAATGGGACGGGCTTGGGAATTAACCATTGTGTTCTCCTTACATTGCTAACGATGCCAGCTCATCCATCGATACCATACCATCTTTATCGACATCCAACACCTCAAACATCAGGCTGATTAATCCTTTCTGAATGCGGCCTGTCCGTTCTGCCAATGCTGCCCGTAGTTCTGCGGGAGAAATATAGCCATCCTGATTTTGATCGAGAAAGGCAAAGGCATTTTTGACACCCTGTTTCAGCTCTTCTCTGGTGATTTGCCCATCGCCATCGGCGTCCCATTCCTCATAATTAATTAGGACTCTCCAGGCATCTTTCATACAGCTTTCTACAATCAAGTTTTGGCCTGGAAGACATTGCTCCAAAGGTGGAACACCTCCATTTGCGTTGACATAATCTACCAACGGTTTGATTTGATCGAGCCCCCTCAGCAAGAATTGGACAATACTGAGGGTGTAAATCTTTTGGGGGTCAAATGGGGCGTGGTTAATGCTGACAATTTTCAGACTGGGGTAGTCTTCAACTACTACATCAAGATCGGCATGGAGAAAATTGGATGCTTCCCGCTCGGGCGTGCCGCGAGTTTCGGCGATCGCCTCTTGTAAGATGTAGCCAGGCACCTGAATCAAGGCCATTTCGGTATCCAATGGCATCTCTTCCAACAAATCCCTATATGTGAACGATTCTCCCTTCTCATAGTCTCGCTTACCCCTAAAGGATCCTCCCTGGATCATAACTAGATCGACATTTTTAAAGCTTTTCTTGATATAAGAACATAGGGTTGAGGCCACTTTTTCGGGTTGGAATCGCATCCGTTTAGAGGACATGGGTTCTTTCACCTCAAAAATTTCCACATCCATCAGGGAACCTAGAAAATTTTGGGTACTTTCTACAAACTTTTGGACCTTGGGATCGGCATCAAAATGGCTGGCTGGCAACAGATGAACAGCACTATGCCACTGCTCGGAAGCATCCCACCAGACATCAACAACAACCACATTAGTAGCATCAGCACCAGCCTTAACAATCAGGCTCCGCTCAATTTTCTCAATATAAATCTCATGCTCGTGCCCCCCAACAATTACAGGAACCTTACCACTAAGTTGGTGATCTTTCTGGATCCCCGTGGCTAGTTCCCGATCTTCGGCAATGGTCTGATGGGTGATCGGAATCAGCATGGTTGCGTCATTGGAACACTTAGACCAGGTTTCTTTTAACGCATCAAAGATGGGTTGAATGGTTAGGTTCGCCCCGGGTCGGAAAGTATTGATCTTACTAGTGCAAAATCCAGCAAAAGCAACTCTACGAGAACCTACTTCAACAATGTCATATTTCGGAAGCAGCTGACCACTGGCATCCACAATTGGCAAGTCCAAGATGTTGCTATTTAAGCATTTCCCTTCGTAGGTTTTAAAACGCTCACCTAGGACATCCACGCTGACATCGAATTCATGGTTGCCCAAGCAAATATAATCAATGTTGACTACCTTAAGCACATCCAGCATGGCTTTACCCCCATCAAGTGAGGTAATTAAACAAGGAGAGAGAAAGTCCCCGCTGAGGCAGGCAATCACCATGGCATCTTCCGATGTTTCCTTCAGGGATTTAATCACTGTTTCCACGTAGGGATAATTCTTGATGTCGTAAACATCATTGATCGAAATAATTCTGAGATAGTTGCCCACCGCCTCTCGGGGTTTTGGCAGATACAATCGAGGAGTTGTCATGAGGGTAAGTAATATTTAGGAATATTTCCGGAATTTTATATAGAAATAGCATAAACAAAGAGATAACCAAAAAATATAATTAAAATAGTTTTTTAAGAATTACATTTATGCCAGTGACAGCCTTGGTGAATACACAGATGAATCGGGAGCAGGCACCTGAACATCCCAAGACTTGAGGTTTGGTCGTGATTTAGGACCAGGGTAAACCCATGTTATTTTGAAATGCCTATAGGTGCGCTTTCCGCATTAAGAATTAAATTCGCCACGGGTCGCACCTCTGGATATGATTATCATACGATAAGTATTTTTGCTTATGAATTTTGAAATTTTTGTCTTGATGCAGTTGCTCATGGGGGAAACCCCCAAGACCGCACTGCATCGCTTCTGAGTAAGGCTTATAGAATTTAGATGCGTTTGCCCTGCCTGTTAGCAGGGCTGTTTCATTGTAAGCACTCAGCCGTCAGCCGTCAGCCGTCAGCTAAAAGCTCACGCTGTCTTGATGCAATAGCGAGTGGGGGAAACCACGGCAGTTGCTCATGGGGGAGACCCCCAAGACCGCACTGCCTCCCCAAGACCGCGCTGCATCGCTACTTGAGGTGCCGTCAGCTTATTTTATTCAAAGGTGCGCTCTTACCATTAAGAATTAAATTCGCGCTTATTGTCGCACCTAAAAGTACCGATTGCGCTACGCGCATTAGCTGATAGCTGATACGCGACACGCTGATAGCTGATAGCTGAATGCTTACGTTTCATTGACAATCTGCGATCGCTTTTGGCGGGGTCTTCGAGCCATCGCGGCGACTGAGTATGGTATTATCTGAGGGGTCGGTTTTTTTTCTTGTCTGATGGTTATTTACCACTTGGGCCCTTGTGGGACCTGGCTAGGTCAGCAAGAAAAAATACATGGAAACCTGACAAAAGTTGATTACTGTATCATTTAATGCTGTTAATTTTGTCCTACTTGTTGAATAATCGAGTAGATTAGTATAGAGAATATCGACAGAATGACTAGAGTTTTTACAAGTGCTGTTATCAATACTCATATTGATCAAGTCTGGATGAAGATCAGAGATTTTAATGCTCTGCCTAACTGGCATCCAGCTATTGCTAACAGTTACATAGAAAATGATGAACCTAGCGATAAAGTTGGCTGTATTCGTAATTTCAATCTCAAAGAAGGGGGGAATATTCGAGAGAAGCTATTGGTTCTAAGCGACTTAGATTATTTATTTTCCTACTCAATTCTCGAATCCCCAATGCCATTAACGAACTATGTGGCAACATTTCAGCTTAAGCCAATCACAGATGGAGATCGAACTTATGCTGAATGGACAGCAATATTTGACTGTGACCCCCAAGACGCAAATCATCTGATTAAGTTAGTAGGTGATGGTGTTTTTCAGACAGGTTTCAACGCATTGAACCAGATATTTAATAAATAATGAAGAACCGTTCAAATGGCAGATGCACAGTATTGGATAGAGAAACTAAAACTCGATAAATTAGAAGAAATTGGCGGCTACTTTCGCTCACATATTAAATCAGAAAAAACAGTTTCTCAGATAGCTGCTTCTGAAGGTGGCAATGAGCGTAGATTGTGGGAAGTCAACTATTACCTCCTGCAGAATAATGATGTTACAGCACTTCATCAACTCAAGCAAGATGAAATATGGCATTTTTACGCAGGTAACCCATTGGCTCTTCATATATTCCCCAATGATGGAAATTACCGGAAAATTAAGCTGGGTAGTAACTTGGACGCGGGTGAAGTTTTTCAGGCAGTTGCAACCCATGATACTTGGTTTGGGGCGACAATGGTTGAACCCAATTCTTTTGCGCTAGTTGGTACTACTCTAGCGCCCGGTTGGCATCCAACCGATTCCACAAAACCTACTCCTAATCAGTTGGAAAAATTGATGGAAATTTATCCGCAACATCAAGATTTAATTAAGCGATTAACCCTTAGTATATAGCTGTAATTTATATGAAATCGTTGTATAGCAACGTTTATGACTGTATTCTCATCACCCAATCTTAATTATGGGTATCCCAGGCCGGGTCAACAGGAACTTAATAGTCAAGACATCATGAACCATGTCTTTTTTCTTTCCCCCAGTGAATGGAAAAAGACGCGAGAAGAAAAACAATTTGACTATATCGTTATTGGCAGTGGCTTTTGTGCTCTTGGCTTTATTGAGAGAGTTATTAATAAAGATGATAATGCCAGAATTCTGCTCATCGAACGCGGGTCATTTTTCCTGCCAGAACACGTTCAAAACTTACCGACTTCCTACCAAAAACTGTTACTCAAGCAGGCGTTAAAAACCTTTCCCTGGACTTTATCATCTAAGACCCTTAATCTTAATAAATATATTAAATGGCAGCATGGGATAATTCCGTTTTTCGGAGGTGGCTCGACCCTATGGAGTGCCTGGTGCCCGGAACCGACAACAGCGGAAATGAACGGTTGGCCTCAAGCAACGATTAAGGCAGCCCAAGACTATTTTAAGACGGCGAAAATGTTGCTGAATGTGGTTGGAGCCAATGACGAAGAAACCGGAAATATCTTTGACCACTGGCAAAATAAACTAACTCAGAGATTGAAGCAGAATCTTCAGGATATTAAGTCAGCCACCCGCGTCCAACATGCTCAGATTGCCGTTGGCACTCCAACGATTACATCCACTGACGTGGAAAAGTTTTCCACACCAGGGCCACTTCTGGATGAGGTAATAAAATGCCAGGAAGAAGCCAAAAAACGTCAGATTGATTCCCGACTAAGTATTGTCACCGAATGTACAGTGACACGGATCTGGCAACAGGAAAACCAAGCAACAGCATTGGAAACAACCCGTGGGGTGGTCAATGTTGGCGATAGTAAAATTATTTTAGCCATGGGGAGTATACCGTCAACAACCCTGGTTTTGAATTCTTTTCCACAGGCAAAAAATGCGGGTAAGCGGTTTACCGCCCACTTTATCAGTGCCATTGTTGCCCGTATTCCCCGAGAGGACTTTCTGGAAATCTTTGACTGGGAAGAAAGCATTAAAGATGATTTAAGGAAAAAAAATTTGGAGTTGGCAGCTATCTACTTGGCTGGGGTCGATCAGGAAACTCAGGGACAATATCACATTCAACTCTCAGCTATATCCGATCCTGACCCAACTAATAAGACTCACATTGATACAGCGGCTCGTAATATGCCGGATGTGGTAGCTACCGCCTCACCCAACCAACTTGAGACATCCAAGGATTACATCGTGTTTGTCTGTGCGGTTCTCGGTGAACTATTCGATAACCCTGGTAACGGATTACAAAAAAATGATGGGGACGATCCCACAACCAATGTTACCCTGCAAGTGTTGGAAACGGACAAAGACTTATCCCTGTGGGATACTATGGACAAAGCCACTTTTGAGGTTCTTGAGCAGGGTTTGTCCCCAAAAGGAAAAGACCGAGTAGAATATTGGCACGGTGATCCCGATACGGGACAATGGAAGCGCGAACGCCACAAAACTCGTGTTCCCGGATTGGTACACGAAGCCTCAACCATGTGGATTGGGGATGATGAAGAGGCTGTTGTCGGATTAGATTATCGGCTCAAGGGTGTAGAGAACGTCTATATCACCGGAGCTTCACTTTGGCCCACTGGCGGTTCTTGGAACCCAACGTTGACCATGGTTGCCCTTGCCCAACATCTAGCCGATAACCTAACCAAACAAGCAAAGGAAATTAAGATATAGGAGATGGAACAGGGGTATTGCCGTGAAGGGCTAGCCACTGTTGACGATTTTATACAAATATCTTGCAGTATCTCCAAAAATATGTTAGACAATGATTAGGAATATAGTGTCATTGAAAACATTCTGGTTCCTTGAATTGAAGCCGAAAACCAAAGCTTTAATGATAGTGGTTGCGTTTTCTATTAAACACAGATAATAGCGCCAAGAGCGGAACAAAACCGATCTTGGCCTTGGGAGATACCCCCTGGCTGCGAGAGCAGCTTGCATTAGTGGGCTAAAATCTGCAAAGTAGATTTTGGTAGCTAAAAAGTATCGGCACTACCCACCCCGTAAACTAGCATTGATAAAATCCAACAGCGTTGGCCGCTCTAACCCTTGGTTCAGGTCTTGCTTTGCAACACCTTTTTATGATTACATTGCTAACAATGCCAGTTCATCCATCGACACCATACCATCTTTATCCACATCCAACACCTCAAACATCAGGCTAATTAATTCTTTCTGGGTGCTGCCTGTCCGTTCTGCCAATGCTCCCTGTACTTCTGCCGGGGAAATATAGCCATCTTGATTTTGATCGAGAAAGGCAAAGGCATTTTTGAAACCCTGTTTCAGCTCTTCTGTGGTCATTTTCCCATCGCCATCGGCGTCCCATTCCTCATAATTAATTAGGACTCTCCAAGCATCTTTCATGCAGCTTTCTACGATCAGGTTTTGGCCTGGAAGACATTGCTCCAAAGGTGGAGCACCACCGTTTGCGTTGACATAATCTACCAACGGTTTGATTTGATCGAGCCCCCTCAGCAAGAATTGGACAATACTGAGGGTGTAAATCTTTTGGGGGTCAAATGGGGCGTGGTTAATGCTGACAATTTTCAGACTGGGGTAGTCTTCAACTACTACATCAAGATCGGCATGGAGAAAATTGGATGCTTCCCGCTCGGGCGTGCCGCGAGTTTCGGTAATAGACTCTTGTAAGATGTACCCAGGCACCTGAATCAAGGCCATTTGGGTATCCAATGGCATCTCTTCCAACAAATCCCTATATGTGAACGATTCTCCCTTCTCATAGTATCGCTTACCCCGAAAGGATCCTCCCTGGATCATAACTAGATCGACATTATTCAAGCTTTTCTTGATATAAGAACATAGGATTGAGGCCACTTTTTCGGGTTGGAATCGCGTCCGTTTAGAGGACATGGGTTCTTTCACCTCAAAAATTTCCACATCTATCAGGGAACCTAGAAAATTTTGGGTACTTTCTACAAACTTTTGGACCTTGGGATCGGCATCAAAATGGCTGGTTGGCAACAGATGAACAGCACTATGGCATTGCTCAGAAGCATCCCACCACACATCA
>NZ_JAAHIG010000172.1:0-17996 GCF_010692305.1 Moorena sp. SIO4G3
TGGGGCGAGCCTAGGAACTGAGACAGCAGGGGCAGATTGGGCAGACAAACGCATGGTAACTCATGAAACTCTCAGCTAACTTGTAAGCCTAGCATTTATTAGCTTTCATGAGAATGAAATAGCCCTGACTGAGAGTGAATCATATAGATCACCATCATCCTGAAGGCTAAAGATATCATTACCTGAGCCACCAATCAATATGTCAACCTCATCAGGAGTCTCTAACCCTGCTCCATCTAAAACATCATTTCCTGGTCCCCCTATGAGAGTGTCGTTTCCAAGGGCACTACCGTTTGGACTCTCACCTCGCAAAGTATCATTTCCCGCAAGGCCAATAATGAAGTCATCTCCAGCTGAGCCCGTAATTCCATCAGCAAAAGCTGTACCAACTATAAGAGCCATATCTAGTCTCTCAATTGATGATTGTTCAAGCTAAATTAGCTAGTGGTAAAGATGTAGTGGTTTGGCTAAGGTCTGGTCAAGGTTTCGGGTACCAAAAATCACTACTTTTGTACCACCACCCTAAATTATACTCTTTTAACAATAAAAGTTGATTAACTTTTAGTAAACAACTTATTAAATGTGAGTGATACCTAAAACCGCGATTGTTCTGTTTAAAGGTAACATTAACTTATATGTAAGCTATCAGCTATCAGCTCTTAGGTATTTTCATGAATCAAAAACGCATCATTGGTCTAACCGGTGGTATCGCTACGGGAAAAACCACCGTATCGAATTACCTGGCTGATACCTACAGGCTACCGATTTTAGATGCGGATATCTATGCCAGAGAAGCGGTACAACCAGATTCACCAATCCTGAAACAGATTTATCAGCGCTACGGTTTACAAGTGCAACACAGTGACGGTACCCTGAACCGTAAACGCTTGGGAGAGATAATTTTTAGTAACCCAGCTGAGCGACAGTGGTTAGAGCAACAAATCCATCCTTATGTACGCGATCGCTTTCAATCTGAGCTCGATACCATAGTTCCTCCGACAGTGATCTTAGTCATCCCGTTACTATTTGAAGCTAAGATGACCGATTTAGTGACAGAAACTTGGGTAGTCAGCTGCTCACCAGAACAACAGCTCAAACGGATCCAGAAACGCGATCGCATCTCTAAAGAACAAGCTCAAGCCCGGATCAACAGCCAACTCCCCCTCCAGCAGAAAATAGCACTTGCTGATAAGGTTTTAGATAACTCCTCTACCAAAGAAGCTCTAATCCAACAAGTATCTACTGCCCTTGCTACCAATCGATATCATCGATAACTATTTAGAATTTAGAATTTATTAGAATTAAGAATTAAGAATTAAGAATTAAGAATTAAGAATTAAGAATTCTACATTCTGCATTCTAAATTCTAAATTCTGCATTCTGCATTCTTCATTCTAAATTCTGCATTCTTCATTCGACCTTCTGCAAACCTGCCCGCGCTAGTTATCCCAAATAAGCTTTCAGAGCTTCTGCTGCCAACTCCGTCATACTTTTCCCTTGGTTAGCAGCAGCTTCCTTAAGACGAGCATGGACTTCTTCGGGAATGCTAATTCGACGGCGATTTTTAGCAGTAGAAGATTTCTTAGCTGAGGATTTCTTACTTGCTAGCTTGGCATCTGGATTAACTATACCGCTACCTAGCTCATAGTTAGCAGAAAATTCCCGAAGGGCATCAAAGCCAATGCGATCGCAAAAATCCCCAAAACTCTCTTCTGGTTTGCGCTCTTCCCGAAATTGCACAAAAATTGGTTCAAAGAAAGATTCCAGCTCACTTTCTGGCATTTTCTGTACATAGGGTCGTGATAACCGAGTTTGATCTGGTGAAGCTCCCAGCCACACTTGATAAGCCTTTGGTGCGCTACCGACAAATCCCAACTCTGCTATATAAGGTCTAGCACAGCCATTAGGACAACCGGTCATTCGGATCACAAAATATTCCTTCTCTAACCCCAATTTGTCTAGCAGTAACCGAATCCGATCAACCATGCCAGGGAGCGCCCGTTCTGATTCGGTAACCGCTAAACCACAAGTAGGTAAAGCTGGACAAGCCATGGAGTAGCGCACTAACGGTTCAATTCCTTCTGGAGTAACTTGAATACCGTGCTGTTCTAGAATCTGATTCAGGGCTTGCTGGTGGGTCGGGTCAATCTCATAAAGAATAATATTGTGGTTAGCAGTCAGCCGCATCGGTAGGGCAAATTTCTCAGTAATTTCCCGCAGAGCTGTTTTGAGTCGGAAATCCCCTTCATCTTTGACCCGACCATTCTCAATCGATATCCCCAGGAATAGCTTTCCGTCTCCTTGTTCGTTCCAACCCAAATAATCTTCGTACTTAAACGGGGGTAAGGGCTTAAACGGTGCCAGGGTTTTACCGAAGTAGCTTTCTACTTTTTCCCGGAACGTCTCGACACCCCAATCATTGATTAGGTACTTCATTCTGGCATGACGGCGGTTTACGCGATCGCCATAATCCCGCTGGGTTGCCACAATTGCCTTAACCAAGTCGTATATATCGTCTTTCTCTACATAGCAGATGTGGTCAGCTAGACGAGCAAAGGTTTCTTCCTTATTGTGAGTGCGACCCATACCCCCACCAGCCAGAACATTAAATCCCTCCAGTTCTCCCTGGTCGTTAGTGATTACCACCAACCCCACATCTTGGGTATAGATATCAATCGAGTTATCCCCGGGAACCGTTACGGAACACTTAAACTTCCGGGGCATATAGTGTTCCCCGTAGATTGGTTCCTCTTTGTCCTGGAAAATAGTACCATTACCATTGCGCTGGCGTGCTGCTTTCACCTCCGGAGCTTCCTCAGCACTAATTACCTTTTCCCCATCCAGCCAAATCTCGTAATAGGCACCGGTTTGAGGGGTAAGTAAGTCAGCAATCCGATCAGCATACTCCCAAGCATACTGATACTCTGGTCGATTTTTGTATGGTGCTGGCGCAGCCATAACATTACGGTTGAGGTCTCCACAAGCACCCAAGGTTGACCCCATATTGCGGATAATTGCTGCAATTGTCGCTTTCAAATTCTTCTTGAGAATGCCATGAATCTGAAAACCCTGACGGGTCGTTACTCGTAGGGTATGGTTACCATACTCTTCTGACAACTGCTCTAGAGTCAGATAAAGCTCTGGTGGAATAAATCCTCCAGGATTTCGAGTGCGCAGCATCATCTGATAGTCTTTTTCCTGACCCTTGACCCGGTTATCTCGGTTGTCTTGCTGGTAAGACCCGTGAAACTTAAGAATTTGAATAGCGTCTTCTGTAAAATGAGTGGTATCCTGTAGCAATTCAGTTGCCACCGGCTCACGCAAGAAGTTACTGCGTTCTTTAATTCCTTCAATCTTAGAGGGTTTGCGGGCTTTAGGAGTCTGAGATACAACCATGGGTTCAACGGAGCAAAAAAGATGAATAAGTATAATTCCCGATAAATCGGTCGGGATTACGGTTAATGATTAGATCCTAATACTACCGTTGCCCATTGGATCGATAACTTTAGAAATCCTAAAATTTCTCCAAATTCATTCATTGTCGTTCAATGAGATACCGGCAAAGAGGAAAGGAAAGAGTTGAAGGAAGGTTGAAGCTAGTAGATTGGCCAAAGCGAGTAGATGCACAAGAGGATTGTTGTCACCTCAGTTGAAGTATTTGACAGTTAATACTTCATCCTTTATACTTCATCCTTCATGCTTCATCCTTCATGCTTCATCCTTCATCCTTTCCCTTTGACAATAGACATACTAAGTTTAGAAACGATAGCCTGCACCCACTTGAACACTGACAGACTCACCTGAACTATTTTCGTAAGCGTTAAGACCTACCTTAGTATTGCCGTAAACCAAAACATCCTTAGCAATTTGGCTTTCAGCACCCACGCCAAGCACCCAAGCATCTTGATTACCGATGGGTGTATTGTCTCCGTCATCTTCCACAAAAGAGTAACCAACACTAGCAAAAACATTAGTATTTTTAGCTACGCCTAGGTCAAAGGAAACACTAGGAATAATCGCTGTATTGTCATCATTGAAAAGAATATCACCTCTTAGAGAAACTGGCAGCTTTGAAGTTGTTACACGAGTGGTAATATTACCACCAATATTTTGGTCATTCCCTTGTCCATCACTCGTTACACCGGCGGCAAGTCCAACGCCAATGTAGCTAGCATCTGTACCTTTAGCGCGGAGATCCTGTGCTCCTGGATTAGCAGAAGCCATACTATTTCCTAGTAAAACTGGAGCAATTGTTGTAGCAGCCAAAGTAGAAATAGTGACAATAGATTTCAGTAAACCTTGCATTCTTTTTCCTCAAACTAGTTAATTTTTTGTTCCTTTCTCTACAAGTCGTTGGGAATAAACAAAAGGTTCCTGAGGTTCTAAAAAAAAATCTAAATACTTGAAAACCTTGAGATGACTTGACTCTAGCTAATCCGGAGATAACTAAAAAAAAATATGGCTTAGTTTTAGCCTCCCTAATTAGTTGATACTCTTGAAAAGAGAGTCGGTTTTATCAATTAATTTAATGTCTGTGTTTCGGTAGTGGACTGTTTACCAGGTGTCACAGATTGTAAGCATTTAGCTATCAGCCATCAGCCATCAGCTATCAGCCATCAGCCATCAGGTATCAGCCATCAGCCATCAGCCATCAGCCATTCCCGTAGCGTGGCCATTCCCGTAGCGTGGCCAACGGCCAAGGCTGAGTGCTGAGTGCTGAGTGCTGAGTGCTTACGTCTAATCTTGTTTCATACCAACCATGCCATATCCAGCAATGTTATATGCAGCAATGGTAGACAGAGGCACCTGGTAAAAATACTGACGTCGGAACTGTTCTTCCTCAATGGCAGCAAAAAATATTGCGTTCGCGCAGCGTGCGCGTAGCGCAATCGCATCATTTTCAGCAACATTCGTCCCATGGGAAGACCACTCTTTTGGATGCCAACTTATTTGTACCCCGCAGTCCTGGTAAGAAACCTCAAAACCAATCGCTGATAGGGCATTCAGTCCTAACTCAACAGTGCGATCGCTTAAATCCAACTTCTCCTGCAATTGTACCAAAGTAGCCCATTGACCCGTGCGACTGAGGAATTTAGCAATTCCTAGCAACTTTTTCCAGGTGTCTTGGGCAGATAGTTGTTTAGGCCGTGGATATGCGATCGCTAATTGTCGTTCTGCCTGTATCGCTCTCCTACACCATACTTGTAACTCATCCCAACTCGTCGGACACTCATAAACCATTAGAGGAGTTAAAGCTTCACCCTGTAACTCTTCTCCCCGCCAATCTAAAATCCAATCGAGCTGATTAGAGACCTGTAAACAAGACTGGACAAAATCCTTTTCTTGGCAACCTTGCACAGCAACGAGGCGTACTTCTGGGCGTTTTTCATAATTATTATAGTCTAATTCCACAACAGCATTACATCTAACTTTAGGGACTTCATCCTGATAATGTCCCCACCAAATTCCAGGAAAACCCATACTTGTGGAGTCATCCCAAATTTCAAATTTAGTTTTAATATACTGTACTTTCCGCCCTCTCAAATCCTTAGAGTTACGATTCCACACCTGTTCAAACCAACAGTTTTTAATCAGCATTTTTGGCACAGGATTACCCATACCACAAGGTTCCAGGTGTTTCAATTCATCAAATAGTGCTTTGCCCAACTCAGCAACCTTAACCACCAAATCCGCTTCCATGGCTGGCATCATCAAAGCACCCGTATTCCCTAGTTTTTGTGCCAACTGCTGGTTAATCGCTTCCGTAAATAAAGGAATATTATCCACTGGCAAACTCAACCCAGCCGCAAAAGGATGACCTCCGAAGCGATGCAACAAATGAGCTTGGGAATTGACTAATTCATAAAGATCAATATTATTAACAGAACGAGCCGAACCCCGTGCTATACTATAGAAGTTTTTATCCTCTAAACCTGCTTCTACCAGTTTGCTTTCTCTATCGCTACTTTCAGTACTTAACAAAACTGTACTTAACAAAATCGTCGGGCGTCCGTATTCCTGAGCAATTTGACCTGCCACTAAGCCTAAAACACCAACCGGCCATTGGGGATCCTCTAGGACAATCACATTAGTAGTAGACAGATCAAGTTGGGCAAGTTTATCCTTAACTTGCTTAGTAATATCTTTTTGTAAAGACATGCGGCGGCTATTAGCTAATTCCGTCTCTAAAGCCAGTTGCTCACAACGTTTCTCATCCTTACTAGTCAGTAACTCAACACAAAATGAAGCATCCCCTTGAATCCGACTTACAGCATTAATTCTCGGGCCAAGTCCGAAAGAAATATCAGTCGGGCGATCGCCACTGCGTTTACACAACTGTAACAATCGCGCTACACCAGGACGAGAGCGAGTTTTCAGTTGCTGCTTCAGTTGTTCAATTCCCCGTTGTGCCAGGTAACGACAATCTCCAGATAATTCCACTAAATCCGCAATTAGACCAATTGCCACCAAATCCAGCAACGCCTCTAACCGTTGTTGGGGAATATTAGGTAAAACCTGATACATCGCTTCCACTAACTTATACGCCACCGCCACCCCAGACAAATGAAATAAAGGGTGAGTGTCAGAAAAATAGCGAGAATTGATGATAGAAACCACTGGCGGACGGTCATCTGGTAGAGTATGGTGGTCAGTGATAATCACATCTATTCCCAACTGGTGAGCATAATCAATTTCCCTCAGATTCGTGCTGCCAGTATCGCAGGTAACGATAAGTTTCACCCCAGAAGCGTGCAGTTGGTCAATTCCTGCACAATTCAAACCATGGGATTCCGTCAGGCGATTGGGAATGTAGTAACTTAGCTGTTGGTGCTGCCAGAAAAACTGTCCCAGTCCTTCCCAGAGGACACTAGTAGCCGTGATTCCATCCGCATCAAAGTCCCCCCATATGGCTACTTTTTCCCCAGCCTCACGGGCTTGCAGTAGGCGTTTTACTGCCCATTTCATTTCCTGTCCAAAATCAAAAGGGCTGGTAGGTTGATACAACTCTGGGTTTAGGAAACCAGCCAGTTGTTTCTCCTCTCGTATGCCCCGTTGCCACAGCAGTTGAGCAGCATAATGTCCCGAAGAGCCATTATTATGGGATTTGACAGCTTTGAGGAACCACTGAGGAAAGTCAGGTGGTGCTAGGACTTGCCATTGGGATTGGGACATGGATTCTGACATGGATTGGGACATGAACCTAATTTGCGATCGCTTATAGTTAGTCGAGTTAGTACAAACATACTAACTTAATCAGACCGACCCATAACCAACTTTATCCAGAACTATTGTCTTGATGCAGTGGCTACTTTCTTGCCTCTTGCCTTTTGCCTCTTGCCTCATAGATACTGCTTAAACGGATGTGCCAATATTCCCAGTATCAGATCAATTTCCTTAATATAATAGTCATCTAAATCAATAAACACCAATTGATTCACCAACTTGATAAACTTCCAATTTGTCCCAGTAGTTACAGCTCCATAGATAGCATCAATATCCTGATCCTGTTGTTGATTAAATCTCTGAGCTGCTACCATTTCCGCAATGCACTGTCCTAATCCCCCCTTAATATTTTCATTTTTTGCCTCCACGAGGGTGACAACTGGTGTCCGAATTTCATACATTTCCTTAGAAGCAGTAAGGATATAATCACAGTATCCATTTAATCCAGTGCCTTTATCGACATTCAATTCAGTTCCAGAAAAAAAACCGATTTTGAAATCAAGCAGACGGCGCACTTCCAGTAAAACCGGAGCAATAACTAACTCAGAACGAGCTTTTTCCGTATTGATAGCATTCGTGAGCGGCAGATTTTCCTTAAGGGTTGTTTTCAAGTGATCACTCGGCTCGATAGGAGCAAGATCCTTAAATATAGTATTCCCCTCATCAACAATGAGGTTAAACGTCGTTTGAACTTTGTAGATAGTTGTAAAGTCACTATATGCCATGATCTTTATTTATCATGTCTCCTATAGCAATCCTAAATCAAGGAAACAGAAATAAATCCTTTCTTGATGCAGCGCGGTCTTGGGGGTTTACCCCATGACCGCTTAGGTGAACTTGACCCGTAATTAAATTCGCCACGGGTCGCACCTCTGCATCGCTGATACTTGATAAAAAAATCGGTCAAGTTTTGGTTAACCCCAATCCTTGACCGAATGAATGAACAAAAATTCCACCAGTACAGCTTAGCTGTATCTACATCCACCAGTGGTGGACACAGAAATATTACACTTTACTGATTATCCCCCATTGTAGCCAGGGATTGAATCCCTGGCAAATTGCTATCTTAATCGAGTAGCAGATATCGAATCAATATACTGATCACCTCACCAGGATTTCCAGTAAGTTGGGGTGTAGTCAATTAATTTGAGAATTGATTTATAATTGAAATACCAAAACATGTCTATATCCACCCCTCCCCAACAAATCACAAATCAAACCAAGCAAAGTAAAACTAAGTTTAGTCTTGATCTAGTATAACTCTACTAAAAAATACCTTTTTAGTAGAGTTAAAAATGGTAAAGATAGCCGCTATACCTGAAACTGATAACCTACAGATTGAGTTACCTAGAACTATAGGATTGTCCGTTACTTTAGAGGTTGTATGAGAAGTATCATTGGCTACATCCAAGCCCCCTAAATCCCCCAATTTTGCGGTGCGACCCAAGGGCGATTTACTCGCCCATTGGAAAGCGCACCGGAAGGGACTTTTAGAAGCAAATTGACTCTTGTTCCCCCCAAAGTTGGGGGGCTAGGGGGGCAAAATTCAGTATCAAAAAACTTGGGAGATATCCTCTTAGAACAGTTTGTTACACTCGAAGCCGCAAATCGAGATTTAAGGCTTGAAAGAACAGCTAAGAGGTTGTCTGGTGAAGAGGTTTTACCAGGTTTTTTGTTGGATTTGCATCGGGTTTGGGATTGACCAATGCCTAAAAGGCTAATGGAAAAGCCGATGCCAGGATTAATTAAACAAGCCCCTGACAATTATCCCCATCTCCCCATCTCCCCACACCTCCCCATCTCCCCACACTCCCTATCTCCCACACTTCCGACACTTTAGCCATCTTCCCGAGACTACCATCGGTGACATCCGTTCTTGATGCAAAGCGCGAGTGGGGGAAACCCCCGCAGGTCGGCGCTGCATCCCTTACCAATCTTTTGCTCTGAAAGCTATTTTCCTAGCACCGTGCTATTGACTTTATTGAGTTAATATGCGTGCCAGATGACTTGTGCAGTTTCTTCGATAGGCTAAAGGGAACGATAAATCTGTGAGGACTGGGTTATGACTCAGGAATTAATCGATCTCAGAATAAGTATCCTAGAGGGACGCTACGCAGATGCCTTAGCAATTGTAGATGAGTTGGAACAGATGAGTAAACGCGCAACTCTGCATCAGATTGAATCCTATTTAAACAAGGCATTGATTAACTTGATTAAAAACCAAGTAGAGGAGCGTTTGGCAAATTCTTGGGCAGCTTCAATTCGTGATTTCATTCGGGAAATCCAAAAACTGAATCTCAAAGATAACCAAAAATCCTATACTATCAATGCTGATCAATGGCAGTCATTGATTGACAATGAACTAGAGGCAGCAATTTCCACGGCGAGTGTCGAGGTTCTCAATGGTGCCTATACTCCAGTTCAACTTTCAAAACTAGTAGATAGAGCTCAGCTGAGGCAAACAACTCAAGATTTGCTGGCCTTGACATACCTCCATTCAAAAAAGGATTTACCTTTATTTATTAATGACTATTTAACTAAATTACCAGGAGGTTCTTATTGGAACCAACATATACAACTATAAATCGAGTTATTCACAATCGACAATACCTATGACTTCCCTTCCTGTCTTGATGCAGTCGCTCATGGTTTTGGGTCTGTGTGCGGAACCTGCGTCCGCACCTTGTAAGCCCCGTGGAAACCCCCAAGACCGCACCGGTAGTCGCTCATGGGGGGAACCCCCAAGACCGCGCTACCTCGCTGCATCGCTTTTCGCGATATCCCCCGATTATGGTTACGCTGGATGACCCTTGAGGGGAATTTGATTCCTCTAGCAAGCGAGGAGTTGGCACAAGCTCAGCTCGAAGCTATAAAAGCTAAGCAACGAGCAGAACGTTTGGCGGCGCGACTGCGTGAGTTAGGTATTAATCCAGACCAATTAGATTAAGTCGCTGTCTCGATGCAGTCGCTCATGGGAGGGATCCCCAAGACCGCGCTGCATTGCTGTTAAGGATTTGTGCGAACGCGCCCCGCGTGGCCTACGGCCAATCGCATTTTCACCACAATCACTGCATCAATGGTCAGTACTTTTAGTTCAGATGAGGATTCACCTGTCAAAACTACCCAGAGAATTGTCTTACAAAACGTCAGTTGGCAGACGTACAAGGCGCTATTGGCAGACTTAGGAGATCATCGAGCCTCACGTCTTGCCTATGCTCAAGGAATGCTAGAAATCACGATGCCCTCAGATCGCCATGAGACATACAAGCAGCTGCTAGAACGGATGGTGAATACCTTAACCGAAGAACTGAATCTTCGGGTCAAAGGGTTTGCTTCTACAACCCTGAATCGGGAGGATTTAGAGCATGGTGCAGAACCTGACTCTTGCTACTACATCGGCAATGTTGACTGTATTCAAGGCAGAACAGTAGATTTAGCCAACGATCCTCCACCAGACTTGGTGATTGAAGTCGATATTACCAGTTCATCCAGTCGGAGATTTGGGATTTACAAGCAGATAGGAGTGCCTGAAGTTTGGCGTTATATAGGAAAGAGTGTAGAAATTTACCGGCTGCAAAATGGAGACTATGTTCGTTGTCAGGACAATTTCACCTTTGAGATTCTCTCTGTAGAGATTATCAATCAGTTTTTGCAGCAGGCAGAAACCCAGGATGACACTACGATGATTTTAGCTTGGCGTAAATGGGTCAGGAAAAATCTACCAGAAGATTAACGTTGCGGCTATAGTATTTGGTTTTAAGGTGTTGCTGAATAGAGTATTCAGCAACACCTTAATGAGGATTATTAAGGCGTTGCAACCTAAACTTCTCCTCGAATTTATACAGACTGAGATTCCTAGCTTAAATTAGGGAATTGCTTGTACAAAAAATACCAATTAAAGTAGGGTGGACTAAGTAATCTAATCTAGAATACTCAAAACAAACAAACTGTTTTTCTCCACCCTACAAGCTAAAAACTGGAATTTTGTTTTTTTGCTACTCCCTTACTTGAGCCATACTAGTTATTAAAATAAAGCGCCATTAGCGCGCTCTGGCTGATGGCGTAATCAACCGTTGGTGGAGATCAAGACTCTTTGTCCCATTCAACACCTTCTTTCTTGGCCTCGGTAACAGCACGTTCTAGAAGGTAAGCAGCAAGGTTAGATAGAGGGCGTCCATCGTAATCAGCCCATCGCTGTAAATCGTCTGCAATCCGGTCTGGTAAGGTGACTTGTATACGTTTGCTCATAATCAAAATTATAAGTTTACCTGTTAGTTGATGTCAAATTTTACATTATTTGTACTTAAAACGGATCTTTTATATACATAATAGTATACTATTGATGTAATTATCAGCAAGTTTCCTATGGTAGAAACAGTTAGAGAAAAAAGCGATCAGCCTCCTAGCTATCAGCAAGCCTTAGACGAATTCGGCATCACACAACTGTTATCCCATTTGAAGGACTACGGCGATGCCGACTTTAATGCAGAGTCAATGGATATAGAAGAACCAGAACTAAAAACTCTAGCTACCCTCCTAATCCAGCACCTAACTGAGAATCTCACCGGAAAACTGATAGCCAGTTATTTAAATACCATCCGCCAGGTAGACTCAGATCTACTGTTTGACCCCATTAAAACAGAAATTGCGCCACCATCAATAGACCCCCCAACTACTTGGAACCCTACAGCAACACCCCGTTATCAAACAGGCTCACCCATTAGGTGGCGACCTCTAAACGGTCAAATGGACTGGGGTGTTGTGATTGGATTCTTCTACGCCTACGCCAGGCATCAATGCCAATGGGCAATTTGCTACCTGATCTGGCTTGACAAAGACTCCCCTAGTGCAGCTTGGATCGTTGCTGACACCGCTTGGGAAGAAGACATTGAACCTCGACATCCTAAGGGTACGCTAACAACCAACTATAAAGATTCCTATTCTTGGACTTGCACTGAGGCTTTTGGTCCTAGAAATTATTTGAAATCACCCAATGTGTTACGAACTCCCTCTGGGAGATACCGTTTCGATGATCAATATAGAACCTCTCCCCGGACTCTAACTCAACGAGAGCAAGATCTAATTGAACTCTACAGCAACTGCCAACTGGGTATGACTCCTAGAAAATTCTATCATAAATGGGATGTGAATTACGAACAAATCGCTAGTATCTGCTCTCGCTCAACTGCCACCGTTCAGCGCTGGTTTTCCAGCGGTCACAACTATCGCCGTCCCCAGCCAATTGATTTGCGCCATCTTGCCCTGATGGATTTTCTCTTGGAGCATTTTGAGGAGATTCCCCAGGTAATTAGGAATTTGCTATGTCCTTATGATCAACAGCAAATCGGGGATGGGTAATGGTTATATCAAGTCTGCTTGAATACCCATAATTAAGGGGAGAGGGTGGGAAGTGTGGGAAGTGTGGGGACATGGGGAGATGGGGAGATGGGGGCAGGGCTGTTTCATTTTCAGAAATAAATTGTCAGGTCAATCGGGTGAAAGGGAGCTGGGGTGCTGGGGAGAGGGTTTTTTTCAGTTTAAAAATACCTTTTTATTAAGGGTAATTATCCTGACATGATATTAATCGCTAACAGATAACGGAAGCTTTTTTATTTAAATCGGCAATTTGGCAACACAGCGTTCTATCGTAGCTGCTTTTATAGATAGGGTCGCAGGGTTGGACATCCCTACAAGCAGATGAACTGCAAGTAGACTATTTAGGTGATCTAACCTTGGTCAGATCACCCGCTGAAAGTAGAGGCGGTAAACGTACTGTCTTGAAGCGTTCAACTGCTTAAGGATCTAACGGCTATAACTGTAGTTTTATAACTGTAGATTTAGTCAAAGAGATTTAATCTATTTATCGATTTTATCAAAATAATCAATCAAACATGATGGAGCAGGGTGTTATGACCTACCGTGATCGACTAAGCCCATGGTGTATTATCAAGCCACTTCCTAAAATGCAGCGAATTATTGTCGCTCGCTTTCGTCGCCGAACTGACGCTGAGGCTCATCTACAAGTTCTGCGCAGACTGATGCCTGAGATGGAATATATACTTATTTTTGACCGAGACCCGGAGCAAGAGGAAATTAATACAATAAGCGCTAAAGCAACAATGTAACAAACAATACAGTAAAACTAGCAGAAGTTACACAAAACTGGGGTAAGCTATCAGCTAAAGGCCTACGGCCAATGGTGACAAACTGGGTAACCGCACAACTGGGTAACAAACCCAGTTAATGCCTAACTCAATAGCCTAAGTGCTAAGTGGTTAACCAAAAAAGTATAGTGCTCTGCCCACGGAATAGAGAACCTTGTCGAAGAAGTCTGGTGAAGAATTGCTATCACTCGCATCCTTTGTAGGAGCTTTTAGTGATCTACTTAACCTCTAGCTCAGGTTTTTTTGGAATAGGATTTAACTGTAGTTAACTCAATAGTATAGCCTTGACGCATCGGTTTGGTTGGTCTTTAGAAGAGCGAGATCCAGAAGTAATTGAATCCTATCTGCCCCAGTGGGAATGGTTTTATCGCTACTACTTTCGGGTGAAAACTGATGGCTGGCAGCACATTCCTGAGAGTAAGGTGCTGTTGGTTGGTTCCCATAATGGTGGATTAGCTTCCCCTGATATGGTGATGATGATGTATGACTGGTTTTGCCGCTTTGGCACCCAGCGTCCAGTTTATGGTCTGATGCATTCTAATGCCTGGCAAATTTATCCAGCCCTGGCGCAGCTAGCGGCAAAGATGGGGGCAGTCATGGCTCATCCCCAAATGGCGATCGCTGCTTTTCGTAAGGGAGCTAGTGTCTTAGTCTATCCAGGGGGTGCCCAAGATGTATTCCGTCCCCATAGCCAGCGTCATCAAATTCAATTGGCTGGACGTAAGGGCTTTATTAAACTGGCACTACGAGAAAAGGTTCCTATTGTACCGATTATCTCCAACGGTGCCCATGATACCCTGATTGTCTTAGGTGACTGCTATGAACAGGCACGACAACTGCATGAGTTGGGGATGCCCTGGTTATTTGGTCTTGACCCACAAGTTTTCCCAATTTATCTTGGTTTGCCTTGGGGATTGGCGATTGGTCCTCTACCCAATATACCCTTGCCCATACCCATTACAACTCGTGTTTGCCCTCCGATTGTTTTTGAGCGTTATGGTCGTGTTGCTGCTCGGGATCAAGATTATGTTGATGCTTGTTACGAGCAAGTTTCTACTCAAATGCAATCTGAGCTAAATGCTTTGGTTGCTGGATTATGAGTCACTGTTCCAATTTTAGGGTTTAATTAGCATTTAAATTTTAGAGATTGGATTTTTGATTTAATGCTCCCTAAATTATTAAGACTTACCCCTAATCCAAGGTTGTTAATGGTCAAGTCAAACTTTAATTACCTAACAATTAGTATTAGTCCTAGGGAGCATTAATCACTCGGTGACTCTTCCTTGGTAGTTATCTCGGCAAACCCTCAAAATTTCCTGGTCACCATCACTAATAGAACTAATTGGTTGATATCCTTCTAATCCAACCTTGTAAGGATAATTCATAGCGCTATAGCGATGGTCAAAGGTTAGCTGTTGACCAACTGCAGCAATGGGTGAACGTTGTTGACGGGCAATGGTATGGGACAAAGCGGTTTGGTTGTAGGGATCAATAACCGTCAAATTCATTTGTTTTGAATCTAGGGTGCCGTAAAAACAGCTATATTCTGACTGAGGCATATATACCGCACCAAGCACGTTGCCCTGATTCGCTTCAAATACTAGATATTCTTTACCGATCTCTCCTGGTTGTGAGGATTCACCATAGAGGTAGATGCCATCATCAGGCATTGATGCATTTGGAATGGTTGCTTGAGTGTACGCTCTACCTGTAGTATCAATGGCTTGATCTGGCCGTTGAGGTGCTGCTGTTGCTATAGTTGATGAGGTAGTTACCAATCCTATCGTTAGTAATAGCCTTGTCAGGGGTAGTTTTCTATGATTTAGCAGTTGACGTGCTGACAAGAACGATCCAGTTAATTGGTTAAGCATCATACTTACCCCCTTTTAAAAAAAAACTGTAAGACACCCTGAGCAAAAATTCTGAGAGTTTAGAGCATCAACTGATGAAGCCATAATCAATCAGAAAAAGTTAATTTTTCCTAAACCAGAGTTATGTTGACTCTTGAGGTTATAATCCTATTTAAGCCTAAACTCTGCTTTGGTTTGTTCCTTTGTTGAGCGGTTTATCAACTGTCACAGTTGGCGCTGGTCATAGTCGGAAATTTTGCTGAAGCTTGACTACCAGCGTTCACCCAGCTAGTTGACCCTTGCTCTAAGCAACTATTAGTGACCTTTTGCTGAAATAGGTGAGTCTAGACTCATCTTTTATTCAACCCTTAGAATAATTTTTCGTCCAGGTTAACTTACAAATTGCTTCTTAAATGGCTCCCCCAGGTTTTTTACCTCCTCACTCTCCCGTTTTGATGTGAAAATTTTGTGAAATTATCGGTGAACTTATGTAAGTATTCAGCTATCAGCTATCAGCTATCAGCTATCAGCTTATGGGCATAGGGCAAGCTACTTGATGTGCTTATGGGCATAGGGCAAGCTACACCGAACAGCTTTTGAATCAAACAGGTCAGCATTCGTTTAATCTGATTGAAGTCACAGCGCTTGTGGCCTGTGCCACAAAGCTGACGGCTGACAGCTGACGGCTGAATGCTTACGAACTTATACAGTGATGTGAATTTTACTCTGACTATAGAAATACTCCAAAGGTAAGAACAGACATTTCGGGTTTTTTTACATTTCTTTACAAAAAAATAAGTGGTAACCGTTTCTGGCTACCACTCATGCTTGGAATACAGTCAACCATTAGCTAGCTAGCGATGTACTCCCGGAAATTAGCATGGCGACGCCGTAGCTGTGCTAAGGCTTGATGTTCTAACTGGCGTACCCGTTCACGACTGAGGTTCAGTCGCTTACCAACTTTAGCCAGAGATAGCTCTTTGCCATCCTCTAACCCAAAGCGTAGCGCTAGCACTTCCCGCTGTTGGGGGGTAAGTTCTGCTAACAGCAGATTTAGGTCTTGCCGCAAGGACTCCTGAGTGGTGTAGTTAACCGGTGTCAGACCATCATCTTCTAGCAGCTCAGACAGCTCTGTGTCTTGGTTATCTCCGACCCGAACGTCGAGAGAGATGGGTTGACGAGCAATGCTCAAATACTCCCGAATCTGAGCTGGTTCTAATTCCAACTCCTTAGCAATCTCGGTGGGAGTAGCATTGCGACCTAGGGTCTGGGATAGTTCCCGTTGTACTTTCTTAATTTTGTTGAGCTTTTCAGTAATGTGGATAGGCAGCCGAATTGCACGAGCTTGCTGAGCGATCGCACGGGTAATCGCTTGCCGAATCCACCAATAAGCGTAGGTGGAAAACTTGTAGCCCCGGGTTGGGTCAAATTTCTCAACCCCTCGCTCTAAGCCCAAGGTACCTTCTTGGATTAAGTCCAAGAATTCCATGTTGCGCTTCTGATACTTCTTAGCGATCGCTACTACTAGGCGCAGATTCGCTTCAATCATCTTGCGCTTGGCTCGAGTACCTTGGTCTATGGCTTTTTTCAGTTCTGCTTCGGTCTTATTAATGGACGAAGCCCACTCTTCAGTTGTCGGTTCGCGCTCTAGCTCCTGTTCCAAGGTGCCTTTTGCCTCTAAAAGTGCCATCATTTGCTGCACTTGTTTACCATAAACAATTTCTTGCTCATGGGTCAGCAGAGGTACGCGACCGATCTCATGAAGATAGGTACGAACCATATCTGCTGAGAAGGTAGGCTTGGTAGGCTTGGTAGTTTTGGTTTTGGTTTTAGAAGTGGGCATGGGTGAGTGGTGACTCCAAAAACAAGCAGTATAGTAGATTCTGTTGCGGATGTTTACTCCATCAAGTAACTACAATCTCTTTCCCTTGAGATCATTACGCCATGGATTGCATTACATTTATTACAAGAGGTATTAACCACCTACCTCCTTCCTTAGAAAGAGATTTAACCGTAACTATGAGGTTGACGCTGTATACTAAGTCAAGTTTTTCTAGGTTTTGTCTGGGGCTTGCCCCAGTAATGGTACTCCTACAAATCGAAGATGTGGGCTTGAGGGCTTGGATGTTTCCTCTACCGCTGCCCCCCCTGTAACTATATAAGTATTTATAGGTGATATATACTTATATATAAGTTATTTACAGATTGGTTTTATACAGCGTCCGGAGGTTTGGCTGATCGAGCACTTACTCCTGTAGTAGTTTCCTACTACCTTGGCAGCAACCAGGCTCCCACAGGTGGTTTGAGGTTTTTAGGTTAATCCCCTTTAGTAAGGGTTAACCAAATGGTTAACCAGTTTGGGATTAAGTTGAAGTCATTATGATTTCAACTTAGCTCCATTGTATTAGATATTTAGACCCCGGTAAAGGTGAAAAGGTTCAACAATTGTTTGCCTTGAGGAAAAAATCGCAATATCATAGGGACAGAGTCCGTCGATGACATTGGTGGGACTTGGGAGCTTGGTGGGGCTTCGGAGATTAAGCCTCAGGTACACCCTCCATTAAAATAATCACCCAATAATCAGGAAATAGATAGATACACCGAAGTGAGATAACCGAACTCATGGGGGTCGTGATGTCTAGACACGCACCTAGAACTGCCACTGCTAATTGAAGAGTTGGAAGTAATTGGTTGGAGTTGGCTAGGGCGAACTTACCTAACTATAGAATTAAGAAAGATCCACATCCGACCCACTAGC
>NZ_JAAHIG010000173.1:0-17899 GCF_010692305.1 Moorena sp. SIO4G3
TGAGAGTAGATTGCTTGGATAGGGAGATGGGGAGATGGGGAAATGGGGAGAGGGGGAGATGGGGGGATGGGGAGATTGGCGGAACAGAAAGTTGTATAGCAGTCGCCAGGGCAGTTAGGACATGACAAAAGTCTCAAACCTAAGTAAGCGCAAGAGTTTGACTTCTGACTTCTGACTTCTGACTTCTGACTTCTGCTATAACAATAGCTGGGATGCGTTCGCGAAGCGTCGGCTTTGCCGAATCGCTTAATCCCTTACCACCTTAATCCCTTAACCTTAACAATTATTTATCTTTTCTTAACAACCTAACCAATTTAGGGAATAATTCCATAACTAACCTTAACAAATCATCAGTATAATCCCGGACAACTAATGGGTTATCATAAAAGTGGGATAAAGCAATACATACTGATAATTTTCCTTCTAGGGAGGCCAAAAATGAAATTCAATATTTTGGCAACGCTAACCTTACTCGCTTCCCTGTTCTTTACTGGTTCAGCAGTAGCTGAAAACCCAGACCAGGTGCAACAGTTGCTCTCAACTGGTGAATGTCCAGGGTGTAATTTAAAAGGAGCGGATCTATCGGGTGCACATCTACTAGGGGCTGACTTGAGGAATGCTAACCTGCAAGGAGCAATCTTAATCGAAGCCAACCTAGAAGGTGCTGACCTGACTGGTGCCAACTTAAACGGGGCTAACTTAACCCAAGCCTTTGTTACCAACGCTAGTTTAAACTGCGCAAATCTCAACCAAGTGAATTTGACAGCGGCCAAGCTTTACGACACCGATGTGTCTGGAGCTGTGATGAACAACATGACCTTAACTAATGCCGAGATATTTGAAACTGGCATTGGCATTGGTGGTAGTGCCGAGGAATTCAATTTCAATGTCGAGTGTAGAGTAGAGTCTTGACACTGACTAATTCTTACTAAGAATTATTACTAAAAGCGGGAACCCTTAGGGATTTCTGCTTTTTTGCTTATACTCTAACCTCTGGAACCACCATTTGAAGTCAAGCTTGTAGGGTGGGCAAAAACAGTTTGGTTATGCGTGAGTATTCTAGATTAGATAACTTTGCCCACCCTACTACTAACTTCAGGGTTTCAATTCGATCATAGTGGACGATTTGAGCGGCTATTGGCATCTGTGCAGCTCAACCATTAGCTGTTAAGATCAGAAATCAACCCAGAAAATCAGAGGGGAGGGAAAGTTGACAGAATTTCTAGATTTTCTGAAGCATAAGTATGCTTATGTTGCCATTGGTGAATTCAAGCCAGGCAAATTTCAAGAAGCTCAGGATCTTTACGAGAAAGCTGTATCTACCTATATCCAAGGGTTCAAAGGCGCTTACTTACTGCAAGAACCGGGAACCGATAGAGGGATTGCTGTGATCTTTTGGGAAAGTATAGCGGACATGGAAGATAATCAAAGTGAAGCCTATGAGGCGATCTTAAACCAAATGTCTCACTTGTTTACCAAAGCTCCCACTACATCGTTCTACGAAGTTTGCAGTGAAATCCAGCCTCCGAATTAGCTGGAGAATTAAGAATGCGCGAATTTAGAATGGAGAATTAAGACTCATGCGATCGCTAAGCCGTAGGGTGCGTTAGGGGCGGAAAGTCTCTAATTTTTTGCCTCTTGGCCAGGGTTGACATAGTCTGCCCCGTAACGCACCACCTGTCGAGTCCAGTGCGATGCTCTTAAGGCCGTAGGCCACGCTACGCCAACAGAGCCGCTACGCCAACAGAGCCGCTACGGGATGAAGCGTTCGCAAAGCGTGGCCTACGGCCTCGGCTTCCGCGCTTATGCGAACCCATTAAACCTGTAATAATATATACAACTTGCATTCTAAGAGCGGATGGGGGGAATCGAACCCCCATCATCAGCTTGGAAGGCTGAGGTTTTACCACTAAACTACATCCGCACTGTTTCCAGTACTTTTAGCATCATAACATAACAAAATCAAAATGCCACCTTTTTTAGAGCTAATTTGTAAAGTAAATATTAAGAAGCTTGAAAGCCTTGCTATGATTGTCTTTTGGTTATTAAATAGTTCAATTGTTCTAGTTTAGCGCAAGCCTTATCCTACAAGGTTTAGTGCGAGTTTACAAATCAGCTCTTAGATCAAAAATCAGGACTATTGCCTATGGCCTCTTGCCTCTTGCCTCTTGCCTCTTGCCTCTTGCCCATTGCCTCTTGCCTCTTGCCTCTTGCCTCTTGCCTCTTGCCCATTGCTAGCATGCCTATTGCTAGCATGCCTATTGCCCATTGCCTCTTGGCTCTTGACTAATGGTGAGTTGGAAGCGATAAGCTTGGACAACTGGTTGACCTGCCATGTAAGTAGGGGCAAACAGCCAATGGCGAATCACCTGCTGAGCGAGTTGCTGAGCCTGATCAATACTAATATTGCCTTGCTGCACTTGAATATAGTCCGCTAGCAGTTCCGGTTTACCATTGGAATCAATTAACACCACCACCTTCAACACTAACTCTTCCGATAAATCAATACCTGTCAAATTCAGCTCCTCAGCGGAAAATTCGGTTTTGTTAGCTGGTAGCGGTAGAGCCAATTGGTCTGGAATATCCCGATTGGGATTAGTCAGACCAAATTGACTCATCTTAGCCAGAAAGGTATCTTTTGATGCCGACTCTTCTAGGATGCTGGAAGCCGGTGGCTGAATCGGTGGTGGCAGAGGTAAGGGTAAAGGTAGCGGCCTTTGGATGACTGGAATAGGCTTAACAGGAGTGATCGGAGTTGTTGGTTCAGGTGCGGGTACAGGTATAGTTAGTTCATAAGCTGTTGGCAGTGCTAGCTCTTTAACGGGTAAGCTTTCCTCCGTTGGTGTTTGAGCTAAGTCAGGCTCAGTGACATCAATGGTAGAGTTAGAGACAGTTTGGTGATTAAAATTCCTATCTGACCTAGGACTAGTTAGAGCTGTTGATGGGTCTTCTGGTGATGTCTCTTGCTCAGATATGTCTTCCAGAATGATATCAATCAGATCGATGGCAATCAAATCCTGACTGGGTTGCGAACTCTCCAAGCGCCCCATCAAGAGCATATACAGTATCCACAAGAAGCATAGATGAATGACAACAGACGCCAAAACCATGGCCAACCATAGCATTGGCCCGTTCAAGTGACGTGGTTCAGGTAAATTAGGGGGATTATTTGGGGGCAAACGTTTTAGGGTCATTCGTTGCTAGAGCGTTGCTCGAGTCTTGTAATTGTGTAAGCTATCAGCTATAAGCACCTCAGCTGTCTGCTAAGGCAATCCAACGCCTGATCAATAAAAAGAGTCCCTGAATCATGAATAGCTGATAGCTGATACCCCAGAACTGAATCATCATGTAATTTTATACTTTCGATTGGTCGAATATATAGCGTTAATCATACTTATCAGGGACATTAATCCTTATCAGGTAAATTTAATATGCAGTCCCTGATCTGACTCCCCATCTCCCTATCTCCCCATCTCCCCATCTCCCCACACTTTCCACGCTTCCCACACTTCCCACACTTCCATTACGATCAAGCTCCCATGCCAGAGTAATGCTTTAACCCTTTACGCCATAACCAGCGGTTGACTAGGAAAAATATCAAACTCCAACCTAGAATCACCAACATTCCCCCTACCACATTCACAGGTAAACCAATCAACAGTGCTGCTGGGAAATGAATCAGATAAGGAAAGGGTGTCCACTGGGCAATTTCCCTTACCAAAGGAGGAAAGACTTCCAACGGAGCAATTAACCCAGAAAGAAATAAGTAGAGCAAAAATGATAATTCTTCAATAGCACTAGCTCGTTCTGTCCAAAAGGCGAACATGGCAAAGGTATACTGCATCAAAAAGCGTAGGGAAAAGCTCATTGCTACCACCAGACAACCGAGTAACAGATTGCCAAGATTTGGTAGCCAAGCTGCTTCGGGATACAGGACGAAAAACAAACCGATTAGCCCTAGGTTAAACGGAATACGGATAAATCGTTCTGCTACGTGACGGGCTACGTCATGCCACACTGGATCAATGGGCTGTAGTAATCGTGGGGAAAGCTTCCCTTGTAACACTTGTTTTTGAAATTCCCAAATCACCCATACCAAGTTGAACTGGCGGATAAAAAACACTGAGATAAAGTAACGGGCAAATTCTCTAGAATTCAGACCAAAGTCTGCGTCTTGGGATGCCTTGGTCCAAATCCCCATTAGAATCAGAGGTAACAGATTCGACAGTACCCAAAAAAATATTTCTGCCCGATACTCCATCATATGGGCGTAATAAACACTGAGGAAGGTTGTTATGATTTTTAGGACGCGCTTCATTTATTGATAGTAGGGAGTAGGGAGTAGGGAGTAGGGAGTAGGGATTATGGAGTAGGGATTATGGAGTAGGGATTATGGAGTAGGGAGTAGGGAGTAGGGAGTAGGGAGTAGGCAGGGCTGTTTCATTCTTTGGAATAAATTGTCAGGTGAATGGGCATGAAACGGAGCTGGGGTGCTGGGTATAGGGGTGCATCTCATATTTGTAAAAAAGTTGCGTAGGGTGTGTTAGGGGGGGCCTCATTGTCTTGATGCAATAGCGAGTGGGGGAAACCCCCAAGACCGCTTAGGTGCGCTTTCCGTTGGCGAATTAAATTCGCCACGGGTCGCACCTCTGCATCGCTTTCCGCTCAAGCGCCAGGGTTTAGACAGCCCGCCCCGTAACGCACCACCTTGTCAAACAACAAAAATGAGATGCACCCGGGTATAGGGTGATATTTCAGGTTAAAAATAACTTTTTATTAGCTTTAATACCTCCGATATTACTATATCAGTATCTCTCCACATTTCCAGCAATTCATAATAGGTTCAGTAGCCAAGACACCATAGCCTATTCCTGAATTAACAAAGCGAATTTAATGGTGATGATGCAACATTTTTATTTTTAGGTTCTAAACTCCTAAAAATAATAGGGAAAAATAGGTTTAATTTAACTTGTAATAAACACTGATTAAATTAGTCTTTATTAAGACTATTCACAATAAATTCTTGAACTATACCTAACTTCAAATAGAGCTGTTTAGTTTCGGAAGGAAGGTACTTGAAGTCAGTCACCGTCCCTCTACAATCCTGAGTACCACATAAGCACTTCATTGTCCAAAAATCCTCGTCCATGGTAGTCGAATAGTCAAAGAATATCTCTTCACCTGCAATGATTTGTCTCAATGCAATTAATATTCGATCTCGGATTATGCCTGCATTCGGATTGCACGAATGATTTACGTAAGGTGCTGGTGACTCTGGAATCATATCGATATCGATATACGCATCATGGTCAATTTGGAGAACATTTCCCATCTTTTCTCCTTTGGCAAGACTCTGATCAAAATTGATGATGGGTCCGGTAAACTCAAGTAGCGGTTCACCTGCAGCAATGTCTCGGACTGCAAAGACTCCCTGTCCTATCTTCGCGGGTCTGACTTCAACCTTAGAGTAAGTTGAAGCTGCTAAGTCGTTAGTTGAGACATCTTGATAGGAATTCTTCTCAGGATTAGCTCTAAACATAAATTTCGCTAAAATAAAAAGTTATTAGTCTCAATCCTTTTAGGACAGTTTTTTATGAAAACTATAGGTTGACAGTTGGTATTGCTCAATCAGGGGAAGCTCATCTAAATTCGTATCACAAACTACAGATATAGCAATTCTACGACTTGTGAGGTACAAATTTCTGGTTTTTAGGGAGCAGGGAGCAGGGAGCAGGTAAGAGGGAAAAGGGAAGAGGGAAGAGGTAAAAAATAATGTGTACCTCATGAGTCATAGAAACGCTATAAAAGTTTTTTTGATAGTATCACAAACCTGAAATCTGCTGGATAAATCTCAATAAGCTGCCTCCATTATCAATAATCTCGGAATTATCGATAATGTGATTTGAGAAATCTGAAAAATCCTAATGGGGATTAGGCTTTGCCTACGCGGGGCGCGTTCGCAACAGTTCACTCTACTACTCCTGCCTGGAAAACACGACCAATAACTTCTTCAATGGGAGGGTCAGTTACGCTTAAATCTATCACCTCCAGCTCAGCCAGAATCCGAGCCACAGTCTCGGTAAGCACTTCCCGACGCACTAGCAAACGCACGTGGTGACCATCTACTTCTTTGAGTTCACCATAGCGCTGTAAAAACATATCCTGACTAGTCTTTACCTCAGGTAAGGGCTGGGCAAGTTCTACGGTGACCTCACGATAGGGAGCAAAGCGCTCAAGTAATCCATCTAGAGAGCCATCGTAAATCAGCCGACCTTCATGGATTAATAGCACCCGTTGGCAAAGAGCAGTGATATCAGCCATGTAGTGACTGGTTAAGAGTATTGTTGCTCCTGTGCGTTGGTTGTACTCCCGCAAGAAGTCCCGTACGGCTAGTTGAGCATTGACATCTAATCCCAAGGTAGGTTCATCTAAAAATAGGACTTGGGGTTGGTGTAGCAATGCTGCTAGTAGTTCCGCTTTCATGCGCTCTCCTAGGGAGAGTTTTCGTACTGGCTGAGTCAGTTTCCCTTCTAGGGACAGCATCTCGGTCAGTTCCCCAACTCTATACCTATAGTCTTGATCAGAAATACCATAGACAGCGGCATTGATTCTCAGGGAATCTAGGGCTGGTAAGTCCCAAAGCAACTGTTGCTTCTGCCCCATAACTAGGGTAATTTTTTTCAAAAAGCCTGGTTGACGTCGTTTGGGAATGTAATCCACAACTCTGACTCGACCCTGAGACGGATGAATCAGTCCAGTGAGCATCTTGAGAGTAGTGGTTTTGCCAGCACCATTGGGCCCTAAGAATCCGACTACTTCTCCAAAGCCAATTTCAAAGGAAACGTCTTGTACAGCTTTGACTGAACGGTAGGTACGGCGGAAGAAATGGTTTAAGGTACCTTTTAGTCCTGGTTGTTTGATTGCTACTGGGTAGATTTTGCTGAGGTTTTCGACAATAACAATAGACATATAGGAAAGGGGAAAGGGAACAGGGAATAGGGAATAGGGAGTCGGGAATAGGGAGTCGGGAGTCGGCTTTTAACCTAAGCTATTGGTTATTGCCAATTAAGGTTAAGGTTGTCGAATTTTCCTTGTTAAATCATCTGCTGCCAATGGCTATATGATCAACGATACCCAGCTTGGGACGATGTCAGACTTGATTGACTCACCTAGTTTCCCATTGTGAAAGTACAGTTGACCAGGGATTGATTACTCAATTAGGAAACGCGAACGCGCCCCGCGTGGCCTACGGCCAATCGCGAAGCTTGACATGCACGGGCAAAGCCCAACGCTTCGCGAACGGTCAATCGCATTTACCTGTTCGTCTTCTGATTTCCCTACTCCCTACTCCCTACTCCCTACTCCCTACTCCCTACTCCCTAATGCGTTCGCATAATTTTTTCCTGTGGGAATTTGACACATTATTGATTAATTAGCTAAAAAGGAGTGCGGCTACCACTCTAGAAGTTGAGCTTCCTGTTGACGCTAATCAATGGTTGGCTGGGTTTTATACAGTAACAGTTAGGGTTAAGCGCAATGGCAAGCAACAAGTGACTAATGCTCTCTCCTTTTCCCTAGCGCCTAAGATCATCGAGGAGATGACTATATCTACAACTACCGGAAACCAGCAGCAGTTGACCTTGACCTGTAATCCACCGGTATGGTTAGGGAAGCCAGACACTTCATCAGTGATCCTAGGACAACAGGTAGGGTTTTTGTTAGGCGGACGCGAATTGTTACCCTTGTCGGAATTTTTGCCATCAGTGACCACTACTTCTTCTGACCCATCACCAGACCAGAAGACCAATAGCCTCGTCTTTGATATCACCGGTATTGCTGCTGGGGATTACTGGGTGCGCTTGCCGGTGGATGGAGGTTCAATAAGTGCGTACGCTAATCTTGTCGGGTGGGCAAATGGATACTATAACTGTTGGAATGGTCAAATTCTCATTATTTGCCCACCAAACCCTTCTCTAAATGCGATCGCTTTAGGTTTGATACTGGTAAAATTACTCATGCCAAGATACTTAATGGCTTGACAATTAAATCTTCTCGCTAGATTGCCTGATTATCAGCCTTTAAACTTTCAATATATAACTCAATAGCTTCTGTAATATTCTCGATTCCCTCTTCAAAAGAATCCCCTTGAGAATGACAACCTTTTAGGATCGGACAAAAAGCGTGATAACCTCCCTCTGATTCTACAAAATAACTGTATAATTGTAAATTTTTTTAGTGTTGTTGTCCATAGGTTTTAAACTTGTTTGTAATCTATAGCAAAGGGAGTAGGGAGTAGGGAGTAGGGAGTAGTGCGATCGCTAATCTTGTAGGTTGGGTTGAGCGAATCAATAGTTTTGATAAAACTGATCGATTCTATGGGAGAGTAAAACCCAACACCATCCCCTTTTTTTCCAGTAAGTATTTGTTGGGATTGCTTGCCTCAACTGGGGAGCTAACACTCCCTAATTTTATCATGGTGTGTTGTTGAGCTAAGATTAAAATGCGATCAGCTTTTATCAAAAGTTTATACTTTACTTCCATTGATCATGCCGAAACTGGGATTCATAAGGCTGTGAAAAATGCACTGATTAAAGATGGATGGATAATCACTGACGACCCTATATTATTGAATATAGAAAAACAAAACTCTATGCCGATCTAGGGGCTGAAGGCCCGATTGCGGTTCAACGAAATGAACAAAAACTTGTGGTTGAAGTCAAAAGCTTTGTCGGTACATCAAAATTGCAAGATTTAAAAAAAGCTCTTGGTCAATACGATATCTATCGCTATCTTCTGGATGAAACTGCACCTGAACGAAAACTTTATCTAGCTATTAGTAGCATTGCCTACAAAAACTTTTTTACTCAAGATGTGATTCAATTAATCGTCACTAGACATCAGAGGTTGTCTGAGAAGTCTAATTTGCTACACCTAAGCCCCCGTTGGTCCCCCAAGCAATCCCTCGCTTGGGGGACTTTTACCAGCAAATAGATTCTTGTTCCCCCCAGAATTGGGGGGCTAGGGGGGCAAAATTCAGTATCAAAAAACTTGGGAGATATCCTCTCAACTTACCTTAATTCTTGTAGATACTGAATTAGAAGAGGTAAGACAATGGATAAATTAGCCCAATACCCCAAAATTATTAAACAAATATTAAATGACTATATCGAATTATGTCAAAAACGTTCTCAGGAGGCGATTGAGAATTTTCTGATTGCGGATGAAGCAAATGGTCACTATATTTGGATTAATTTAGGATGGCAAAATGGAGAAATAATTACGGAAATGACCGTTTATGTGCGTCTTCGAGAAGGGAAATTTTGGATTGAGGAAGACTGGACAGAAGAAGGAATTGCTACCGACCTTGTCCGTGTTGGAGTTCCCAAAGAGGATATTGTCTTAGCATTTCATGAGCCAAAAATGCGACAATACACAGATTTTGCTGTTGCTTAGGTGATCGCTTGATATTATTTGGTGGGCAAATGGACATGATCACTGCTGATCTGGTCAAATAATCAGAATTTGCCCACCCTACCCCTTTAATGTTCGAGAGAGTGTAGGAAGTCTTGTAGGGTGGGCAAGAGGATCTAACTCCATGGCCACACACAGGAGTAAAATCTTTTCTTCAAACAAGGATAAGTTAAAGCATTCACTAAGATATTTCAGCGCAGGTCGGGGATGATTGGCTTCCGCTTCTGCCATGGCGGCTTCCCCTTGCTTGATCGCTTCTGGGTCTACCGACTCATCTCCAGCTAATTCTTGGGCTAATTCTTGCAAACGCGATCGCAACCAGAACATTGCAGCACTGAGATACCGTGAATTATTGTCCTGCCATTCACCCATGCTTGACCAGAATACTATCCACACTATCCACAGCAGCTTCCACAGTCAAGACCAGTCAGCGGTCAGCGGTCAGCGGTCAGCCGTCAGTGGTCAGCCGTCAGCTATCATGCAGACGTAACTCATATAAAAAAATGGTTACCTGTTTGATTCAAAAGCTGAACGCGCACGCGTGTGCGTAGCACATAAGCTGAATCCTGATCACTGATCACTGATAACTGATAGCTGATAGCTGATAGCTTACTAGTCAAGACCAAAAAAAATAGCCGTGGAAAATACTTCCACGACTACAAACGTAAACCAATTCAAGGCGATGACTACAAACGTAAAGCAATTTAAGGCGATGTAGCATCTACTCATTAATTCTAGTTTATGAGGAATTTAGGCTAAACCCCTCTGTGGCTCTGACCCCCCATAGCAAGGAATAGTACACAAGCAATAAACTATTCTTAAACTATTTTTAACTGTAGAACTAGGGGGAAGACCCCCCAGCTAGGTTATGAGCTTAATCCAGAATCAAATTGCGCTCCAAAATACAAATGTATTCCCCAGGATTGTAAGTCCGTTGGAGTGGACTCCACTCGCTAACTGTTGCATAGCCCAGAGTCTGCAAATTCCTGATTGTGATATAAATCGCCCGCTTAGAACCAGTCAAGGTATGTTTAATTGGTTCTTGGTAGGGATAAAACCCATGGGAACCTGGAAGAATTATTTCACTAGATTGATTCGGTAAAGGTGAAACAATGAAATTTTTGTACATCGCCTTAAATTGAGTAGCTTAGTGTTCATTAACTATTTAAACATATAAATAAATAATGTGCAATTTATTTGAAAAAATTTAATATTTGTTAATTATTAAAATAATCGAATCATGATTAGTATAAATTTGAGGTAACAGGGAATCGGGAATCGGGAATCGGGAATCGGGAATCGGGAATCGGGAATCGGGAATCGGGAATCGGGAATCGGAATTTTCGGCAAGGTAAAAAACGGTAATTATTTGGGATAATTAAGTCTACACTTATATCGTTTTGACAGAGTTAGTTGACAGAGTTAGTTGACAGAGTTAGTATAAGTAAGGATAGCGAAAGTGCTGAAATTAGAGTCAGTAAATAATTAAATTTAGATAATTGGTGATAGTTATATCTAGTATTGATTGATTACCGCTTTTTACATAATCCAAACTACCTATAAGTACCTGGACAAAAATAAACCTCACTTCTTGATGCAATAGCGAGTGGGGGAAACCACGGCAGTCGCTCATGGGGGAGACCCCCAAGACCGCGCTGCCTCCCCAAGACCGCGCTGCATCGCTGTATTAACTTGTGTAAAGTTGCCAAAAGCCCCTCTGCTCCCTGCTCCCTGCTCCCTGCTCCCTATTTCAAGAGTTAATTTTACTTTTGTCCGACTACTTAGAGTTGATTAACTCTTGCCTTTTGCCTCTTGCCTCTTGCCTCTTGCCTTTCCCTACTCCCTACTCCCTAGATGAACATTACCATTAAAATCCCAGAGCTAAGCATAGAAGGAATTGACCTGAATAGACTAGAACGGGTACGCTTACAAGCAGCGGTGAAAGCAGAATTATCCCGTTTGCTTAAGGTGAAGGGACTACCTCGAAATTGGCAAAATAGTACCAAGATTCCCACTGTACCAGTGAATTTAAACTTAACTAAAACCCACAATCCCACAGACATGGGTAAGGAAATTGCTCAGGCTATTTATAGAGGTATGGCGCAATGACTTAAGTCTTAGTCAGCTCAGAGGAAAGCTCCGGAAGATGATACAAACAAGCAAAGTTCCCAGTGACTTCGATGCTCAGGGTTTACGGAGTAGCCTAAGAAACCCGTATATTAATTTATAAATTAAAATGGTTCGGTGGGGATGAGAAAGCGATGTTAGGGTAATGGGATGAAATCCGGTAGTGCGATCGCAGGTATCATCCTTGCCTTGAAAAAAGGCTAGTGTAAACCTGAGTGGAGAAAAAACCTTGAAAAGTGGAGCCTTATTTCATGTGAATTAAAACTATTACTCATAACCTATCGCGCTCAATGGCTCAACTTTTCTTGCGGTAATTCAAACCCTGCCGCTCTGTTTTATTGGTGTTTTTTTTTAAGACTGTTGTGCTGACTTGCCCAGCATTTAAGGCCGTAGGCCACGCGGGGCGCGTTCGGCTTTGTTTATCAGTACATATAGCGTTTATCGCAGTTATGAGGTACAGTATTGAGGTAGCGCATCCCTATTCCCTATTCCCTATTCTCTCTTCTCTCTTCTCTGTTCCGGTGATCCGCTGTTACCTGTTCCCTAAAATACCGAAATTGTGTACCTCATAACTATGATAATTGCTAGAATATATAGCAATTCCATGGATACCCTGTGCAAAATTCATCCCAAACTCATGGCGTAGCATTGAGATGTGGGATGAATTTTGCCGGAAGCTAAGCCCTAGAAAATCTGCAAGTTCTGATCGAGCCAATCCAGCCATTTCAGACTACTCGATAAAGATTTCGGTGGGTCGTAAATCAGGGTATCTAGAGCAATCAGGCGCTGGAAATTGATCTTGACTGGATCATGACGCTCTGTGCAACCGTCTTTGCGATAAAACTTGACACCAGCTTTTTGCTGCATCATAGTGATCAATTCTTGAGCAACTATACCGTAGCCAATGGTAGTGGGATGAATGCCATCTAGGGAGAACAAACCACCGCTGGTGCGACCGGTGGCATCGGATCTAAAAAAGCGAGTATCCAGTACTGGTGAAAGCGCTTCGAGTTCCGGTGCCAGCTGATAGGGAGTCCACCAATCTGGTCTGGCGTCGGAGTCTTCAATATAACGTCGATAAGCTAAGCTATCCAGTAATCCTGCTAATTCAAATAAATACCAATCTCGACCTTCTTTTCGAGCCTGACGTACAGCATCAGCAATATATTTATTGTACTGATCAATGACGCTATCAATTGCTCGGGCTTGTTGTCCGGTAATGTGCGGGTCACGGTTGGGGTCGAAATTTTTGTCGCTAATCCAAGGACGGGTGTAGTAGGCGAAGTATCGCGAGCCAGTAGCGATCTTATCTCCTACTCCACGACCAATGGGCGTAATGGTGACATGGGGAACTGTAGCCAAAATGACATGGCGAGCTTGGATTTGCTTGACTTGCTCAACTACTTGATCCAATTCCGCTTTGAAATCTTCCGGAGACCAGATCGTAGGTCGCTGATTGGGCTGTGGTGAATTTAAATCGCGATCGCAACTCCATCTGACCTGCAATTGAGCAATGGTGCCCATGGCATTATTCGCCCCAATCATGATCATCAGGGTTTCAATACCATCTCCCTCACCGTTTTCTAAACTTCCTTCTTGCCCTAGTGCCACGGCAGCTTGGACTGGGGTAAGTGCTTTACCCTCTGAATCCCTTGCGGAGTCCAAAACCCTCAATCCAGCATGTTCGCTGGCCTTCTCAACGATTTGCCGCAATAGATGATCCGTTGGTGCCTGGATTTCTTTTCTGAGGGTATCTGCGTCTTTAGAGATAATGTCTTTGAGATTCCACCCATAAATAGCGAGGTTGTGGTTAATTCCTTTTTCCATAGCAACAGTAGAACCAACGCCCCCTTGCCAACCAGGACCCCGTTCCCAATAATCTTCTATGTCGTCCATAAATTCGCGGATTGAAAACAATGCCGACCCTAATTCCCACCAGTTTATCTGGTCACCAAACTGTCGCTCTAAGTGCCTAACTACATACTCCATATTCAGGGGTAATCCACCAAATTTACCATATTGGCTGGGACGACGCAGGTGTTTTTCCCAACCCATTTCTTGAGCAATCATCATGGGATAGGATAGGTCAGTGTTAAAAATTGCTCCACTCTGGACGCCATGGCTGAGGGAATCACCAATAGTGACCAGTCGATGTCGGGGAGTGCCTGGCTTTTGGTTGACTTCAATACTTAATTCCGGACGGATACCCAGAGTAGGGTCTGTTTCCGGTGGACGCCCTTGAGGTTGGATAACTTCTTTGACCTGATCTGGGGCGTCAAAGTCGAGCATGTCTTTGGTAAGAAAGCGTTTGATCATAGTTGCCTGTTTATTAAAAATAAAGAGTGGTAATCAGTGATTAGATAATTCACCTCAGCATCAGTTAATTTCAGAAAGGTAAGCATTCAGCTTATAAGCAAAGAAAGTAGAGACATTAGATCCTTAGATCCTAGGGGGGTTTCAGGAATTAATTCCTATAAACTACTTCAAAGCCAGCTGTCAAAAATTGCTTTCAAAGATTTCTAAGGGGATTAAGTGGTATAGCACTACGCATTAAAGTTAGGACATTGATAAAAGCAGCAAAAGCTGTTGTAGTCAACTTTTGCATTTTGCCTCTTGCCAATGCCATTGCGCGTAGCGCTATAACCGGTTCGGGTGACTCAGTACCAGTTCCGTTACATTCCGCCTGTTCGAGCTCCATTTGGTCCTCATATTTAGTAAAACACTTAGGCTTAGCAGCTACAGCTAGATCGAGAACAATGGGTACCTCTAATTTGATCGGAACTTGGAAGACACAGGGATTATAGTATTTGTAAGCCATCGGTTTTACCTCTTGCTGCAATTACTTTCAATCAACACATTTCTATAATCTCAGATATAAATCCACCTTCACAGTACCTTTGAGGGTACTTTTGTTTAGCTGATCAGATCACGGCATAACTTAGGAGTGATTATCGGTTAATTTCGAAATTAAAACTACTCCATGCTGAGCTCAAGATGGAGGATATCTAGGACTTAATTTATGGCAATACTTTCAAATATCACGGAGCAAAAAGCATTATTTACCGGGAGCAGGTCTTGCGTTGCAGAACATTTGTACTATGTCCCATTAGAGCAAGCTTAAACCCATCAGGGGGCTATAGATAATGTACAAATATTCATAAGTCACATGCTCCCCCTATTACCTATTACCTATTACCTATTACCCATTACCTATTACCCATTACCTATTACCTTAGTACAAATGTTATGCATAAGTAACATGCTCCCTTATTTACCATTGTTTTAGCTGAGATTTAATAATTTTTAAAAATACAAAAATAAGCGTTATATAGCGTTTATCGCAGTTATGAGGTACAGTCTTCTTTGACATTGATTCCCTGTTAGGTGCGCTTTACGCGTCTAATTATTAAAATCGCCACGGGTCGCACCTCTTGATGCAGCGCATTGCTATTCCCTATTCCCTATTCCCTCTTCTCTGTTCCCTGCTCCCTGCTCCCTTGCTATATTGACTTTGACAATTAAAAATTAACAATTAACAATTGATGAGTTAGCTCAATAATAAGTATTCAACTGGACTTGAGATCAGCAGTTTATTAACCACAAGGATTTCATGGCTACATCTCCCCTTTCCCCTCGTTTGTTGAGAGGGGCAATAGTCGCTCTAGACCCTGCTAACCCCCTAGCTAGTGTGATTTTTTTTCAGTAGACTTCGCGGCAGTTGTCGGGAACAGGGAACAGCGGATCACCGGAACAGTGGACAAGAATTGACGCAAAGCGATGCAGTCGGCCAAAGGGGGTTTCCCCCACTCGCGCTTTGCATCAAGAACACTATCAGAAAAATACTTTTGCAAGAGGTCTAGTGCAATCCGGAGACGATGACGCGATCGCTTACGCCCCGAACAGCAGGAGCGGATTTGTCTGCACAGGCTAAATCTGACCTAGACCCGACTGAAGCCAAACGAATTAGTGGTCCTCCGAAAGAGACCATTAGTCTAAAAATGGCCATCGATGCCACTGACCGGTTAGAGCAGGCGGATACTATGGCGGTTACCTTGGGCATTCATCCCCAGATGGCAACTCTGGAAATGCTCATGTATCCCAAAACCTTGTCAGTCTTGACCAATAGCGCGATGTCGAAAGCAGGAACTCTGGAAATTGTGGCGATGGAAGCTCCTCTAACTCTGTTTATCTGGGGCGGTAATCGGATTTTACCGGTTCGGGTAGAGAGTATGAATATTGAAGAACTGGCTTATGATGTTAATCTTAACCCGATTCGGGCTGATGTTAGCCTTACTCTAGAAGTCCTCAGCTACAAGGAGCTGAAGCTGGCTAGCCTCGGTGGTGCTCTGTTTATGGCTCACCAAGTTAGCAAAGAACTGATGGCAACTATGGAAAGTCTTAAGAATGTCAGCAGCATTGCTAAGGGCGCAGCAGGCAGTATTCCATTGCTTTGAGTTGACACTCCCCGGCCTAAAGTCAGTGCGTAGGGTGCGTTAGGGGCGGACTTGCCCTTATTTTTCGCCTCGTAGCCAGCGTTGGGATAGTCCGCCCCGTAACGCACCACCCAAGGGATCGCCCTAATTTTGCGCCTCAATGCCCGGGTTGGGACAGTCCGCCTGGGAATTGTAACGGGCAAGATGCCCGTTCCACCACGATGCCCGTTCCACCACGATGCCTGTTCCACGCCTGATGCCCGTTCCACCACCATGCCCATTCCACCCACCGGGTCACACAGCAAATATCAGATGCACCCAAATGTAGAAGAGAATGGGATTCGGCGTTCGCGCAGCGTGGCCTACGGCCACAGCCGACGCTACGCGATCGCATTAATCACAGCAGCGATATTGATTGGGTCTAGAAGACATCCCCTTATACTCATAAGCTGTACTTATCCTAATCAACTGTACTGATTAGATAATTTAAAGTTTCCACAAGTTTAAAAAACTCCCCTTCTGATAAGCTGGGCGGTGGTGTTAAGGATTTAGTGGTGTAGGCGTTGATATGATTACCACTACCGAAAATACTCCGAAAACTAAACTGCGAACACTTTTAAATTATACATGCTAAAAAAATTCACAACTAAGCCTTGGAAATGGCTGGCAAGTTTGGTGGCGATCGTTGCCACCTTTATCATCGCTTGGATGCAAATGAGTCCGATTGCTATCGCTGATTCTTTCGCTGATTGCAAAAAAGCTATTGAAGTTATGGACGATCGCCCAGAGGTTTTGGATCATTTATGCTCGACATACACCGAAGATTTTAACCTTGCAACGGAAGGATTTATCGGTAAGCTCAATAACAGTGATCTGCCTAAAATACCAGATTCAGGAGATGTTTGGAATTTGGAACAGTATCAGTTCCTCCTGGATCATTCAACGGCTCCACCAACCGTAAACCCTAGCCTGTGGCGCATGGCTCAGCTCAATATGCAACACGGGCTGTACCAAGTTGTGCCAGGTATTTATCAACTTCGGGGCTATGACCTAGCCGAAATAACTCTGGTTGAAGGAGACACAGGCTGGATCGTGATCGACCCCTTAACGTCCAAGGAAACAGCGCAAGCCGCTCTGGAGCTGGCAAATGATAACATCAATAAACATGACAATATGATGTTGCCTAGGCACCACGGTCGCACAGATCCTTTACCAGTCTCTGCTGTTATTTACACCCACAGCCATGTGGATCATTATGGCGGAATCCAAGGCATTGTAGAGCTAGAGCAGATTAAGTCTGAAGACAACCCTGACGGGATTCCCATCTATGCTCCCGAAGGATTTTTTGAAGAAGCTGTCAGTGAAAACGTTTTCGCGGGCAACGTCATGAGCCGTCGCGCTTCTTATATGTATGGCAACCGGCTTCAGAACAAAGGTCAAATAGGTCCAAAAGGACAGGTGGATGGCGGTTTGGGTAAAACCACATCTACAGGTACCACGTCTCTGATTGCTCCCACCGATATCATTGATCACACCGGGCAGAAAATTACAGTTGATGGTATTGATATCATTTTTCAGAACGTGCCCGGTTCTGAAGCCCCTGCCGAAATGATGTTTTATTTCCCGGAGTTTCATGCCCTCTGTGCTGCTGAGGACGCAACCCATACCATGCACAACCTCTATACCTTGCGTGGGGCTAAAGTGCGGGATGCCCTTGGTTGGGCCAAATACCTGAGCGAGACGGATACATTTAACCCGGCAATTCCTGGCAAAACCCGGAAGCCGTGTACAGCACGTCGGTTATCGACGAGGAGGTATCCCTCAAAGCTTTTAGGTAAATCCCAAAAGCGCCATTATGATCACGGTCA
>NZ_JAAHIG010000174.1:0-17799 GCF_010692305.1 Moorena sp. SIO4G3
TGTTTTTTTGTTTTCAAGCTGTAGACGGCAGACGAGATGGAGAATTGAGGGTGAGGGGAGTTCTGGTGTTTGGGAGTCGGAAGTGGGGAGATGGGGAGATGGGGAGATGGGGAGATGGGGAGATAGGGAGATGGGGAGATAGGGAGATGGGGAGATGGGGAGATGGGGAGATGGGGAGATGGGGAGATGGGGAGATGGGGAGATTGGCGGAAGAGAAAGTTGTACGTTTGACCGCAACTTGGTATGATTCCGCGTCCGGGCCCCACACTTCCCACACTTCCCTTCTTTTTTACAAAGATGAGCTGCACCCGATGGCTAGTGGTGGCGCGATCGCGTTTTTAATGGTGTTATCGAACTGATGGAGATAGTCAAGTATGCAATTTTTCAAGCCTAAGTCTAGCATAAAAGATACAAATCAACTTATCTTTGACATTGCCGAGTATAACAGAGATAGAGACAGAAAGGAAATCTGTCGTAGATTAAGCTCTTTGAATTTGTATTCACCAGTTGTGAGTAGCAAGGTTGAGATGAAACCTGGTGAGAAGGACACTATTCCTGAGGGAATGATAGAGCTTCCTTCTGTGACTCTTCAATCCCTTAAGTTCGTCCTATTTTTTATTAATAAGAATGATAGGAGGCTTGGGGAGCGTTTCATCATGGTGAGTGTTGCTGAAGCCTTCGATATGATTGAGAAAACCAATGACTTCCAAGGTCTTTTATTTTACAATGACCAAGAATCCTATTTTGGAATTTTGCGCCAAGACTTTAATCGGATCAGAAGGGATTTTTTTCCGAAAGATCCGGAAAAGTTCATGGTTCCTCCAGGTCATAAAATTGTAATGGTTGTTCCTGTCAAGCAGGCAACCATTCAGGCGTTGGAATCAGGCATTTACATTGTAGATTTTGGACAGTACTGCAATAGTGATAAAGTTTTCGCGGAAATTGACCAACTTAATGAGTCCTCAAAACCTGTAAGTATTCTTTGGATTATTCAATATGATTTCATTGCCTATTTGGAATCTACTGGAGGTATTTCCAGTTTTCTAGCAAAGCTCAGTAAAGTGATCAGTTCTAACCCTCATTCCAGAACTATGGTTCTTCCAAAAAACGCAATTTTTCAAGCATCTTTTCGGGATTCGCTTATTCAGTTAGGAGCGCACATATTTTCATCAGGATATAATGATAGTTGTTTCGTGGAAGTACATAAGCCTGATGGCTCAATTACAGTTGGGATGGGCGGAAAACCATTCAGTTAAATGAAAACCTATGGGTTTAGTCAGAGATAGGAAAGTTAAGTCAATTGTTATGGTCTTAAGTCGAATATGGATGGGGTGAGGCGGGGTGAGGAATGGAATGGAATTCTCCTAGGTCGCCGCTATGGGATTGACCGTTCGCGAAGGGTTGGGCTTTGCCCGTGCATGTCACGCTACGCGATCGCAAAAACTAAGCAACCAGATTTTGTAGCTTGCTCGCCCTCTACCCTCACCATAGGAGCGTTGGATTCCGGGTGGCGTTGCTGATTCTGGGTATGATTCCGCCCCCCTAGGGCGTGTTGTCAAAGTCGTTGTATCCTAAAAAATAGTAACGCACCGAACCTGTAAAGACACCCACAGCATAAGGATAGATGACTGAATTCCAGATTCGCCTAGCTCAAATTTCAGATGTAGAACCTATCTTGGATTTTTGCCAATATACCTGGGAAAATCAAAAAGATTACATGCACTTAGTGTTGGAGAAAGGAATTAACAATCCTGACAGAAAAGTTTTTGTAGTTACTCTTGATGATATCCCTGTGGCGATGCAAGAAATCGTTATTTTGTCAAAACAGGAAGCTTGGCTAAGTGCTTTGTCTTGATGCAGTCGCTCATGGGGGAAACCCCCAAGACCGCGCTGCATCGCTGAGAGTAGATCGTCGCTATAGACGGCGAGGTTTATCTAAATTATTAGATGCACATACAAATAAGTATTTATCTCAAGTAAATGTTCCTATATTACGTTACTGTGTCTATTCTGACAATGAAACAATGTTGAAAGTTATATCTCAGCGAGGAGATAAAAAACTAGATAGTTATAGTCTTTATAAAGCTGAGCCTATTGCTTCAGATACCAACCAGTTAATTCAATTAAATCTGAAAAATTTTGATGATATTTGGTCTTTAATTATTAGAAACGATTTATTAGATAACAAACAAACATTTTACACAAAATTAATTACTACATGTCAAAGTATTAATCCTGATTTATTAAAAGAATGTCTGCTTGGTGGAAAAGTTTTCGGATTAATACAAAATGAAAAATTACGAGGTATAGCTATTCAAAGCTACTCGGAACTTTCAGAGGAAGAGTTTTATATTGGTTATCTTCATGGAGAGCCAGAAATTTTGACAGTGCTTCTCTGTGAATTATGTAAATTAGCCTATTCTTTAGGTAAGTCAGTGGTTAAAGGTCTGTTTCCTTTGAATGATAGTTTCGGCAATGCTCTTTCCCAAGCTGCTTTTCAAAGAATAAATCAAGCTGAAATAGGGATATATCGCTCTTCTTTAAAAATTAATTCTTAATTCTTAATTCTTAATTCTTAATTCTTGATCACTGAAGAACTATAGCTTTCAAGAATCTCGATACAATTTGCGATCGCACCCAAATGAGCAATTTCATAACCATGGGTATTTTGAGTAGGAAAACTCAAGCAAGCAGCACGAGCAACATGACCAAACTTCATGGCGATGGAAGCATCAGAGCCAAAACCATCAATAACGGCTAACTGAATCGGGACCTCACAACGTTCTGCCGCTTGTCGCAATTCCCGATTTAACCCTTCATCGTACATGCCATAATTATCTTGAGAGAGCAATACTGGTGCTGGTCCATCTTCGATGGGATACTCCGCAGACAACGGACAAATTTCCAGAGCAATCAAAGCATCTAGAGATTTATTCTGGGTAAAATACAAAGCCCCAATTGCCCCTACTTCCTCCTTTGCTGATGCCACCAAATAGATATCAACTGCCGGAGTTTTCAACCGTTGGGCTAACGTTAGCAAAATCGCCACGGATGCCTTATTATCCAGGGTATAGCTAGCAATATAATCCTTAAGCCGCACAGGTCTCTTACGATGTTTACCAACCACCATACGAGTGCCTGGACGCACCCCAGCCTCTGCCAATTCTGTAGTACTACATTTGGTTTCAATCCAGGCATCTTCCCAACGTAGAGGAGTATCATGCTGCAACGCTTTTTGGGGAGATTCATGGGAAACATGACGTGAGCCAAAGGAGAGAATACCACTAATGGTATAATTATCCCCCAACAGATCCACCACACCCTCACCATAAACCCAAGGAAAAGAACCCCCCAAGCGGCGCACTTCCACCCGTCCTGCGTCACCAATCCGTTTAACAATGGCACCGATTTCATCTTTATGAGCAGTAATCGCAATGGGACTAGCACCAGCATCCTTACCAGGGATTTTAGCAATGACATTTCCCGCCCGATCCTGCCAAGTTTCCACCCCTAAAGCTTGAAACCGATGCAGTAACAATTGGTCAATTTCCCCTTCCGCACCACTGGGGGAATGGTGCATAACTAACTCTTCTATGGTTTTGAACAGTTGGTTGTAATTGTTAGTCATTGTTGGGAACAGGGAATAGGGAGTCGGGAGTCGGGAGTCGGGAGTCGGGAGTCGGGAGTCGGGAATAGTAGGAAAGAAAACCTAGGATTTTTGATCAGGACTTACGCGGTGAAGTTTATTTCGCCCCCCTAGCCCCCCAATGCTGGGGGGTAATGATGTCAAAGTCCCCCAGAATTGGGGGATTTAGGGGGCAAATTCGTAAGTCCTATTGATGTTATGATAACTCAGAATTGGGTTTCATGATCTAATTGAAAACGGTATATAGAGGGAGCTTCGGAGCAGGTAATAGAGCTTTGCTGACAAAATCAGGATGGTTTGAAACCAACATGCCGCCACCAGAGGTAGTAATAATTTTATTGCCATTTGTAAGAAAAACCTAGAATCCCCCAAACTTGTTATCAACAAGTTTGCAAGTATTGCCTTTTCTAAAAACTATACCAATCCGTGTAGGAATTGTGATAATTTTTTTTACCTTTTCCCTACTCCCTACTCCCTACTCCCTACTCCCTACTCCCTACTCCCTGTTCCCTTTGGTATACAACTGTAGAGCATTACCAAATAGTATTTGACTTATGCCACTTAGAATTAGAATTGATAATTTGGAGTGGCCATAACCAGAAATGAAGCCCAATGTAAGTTATTATTTCATTAATTTGATGCATTCGCGGAAGCTTCATTATCGTTTCCAATGATGTTTGAGAAGCACCAGGTCCAGTCAAGCGATAATGTGCTCCTGTTACTGGGCCAGAACAAAACTTCCATAAAAGTCGAGGTTTCTTTAAAAGGTATAGGGGGTTGGGGCGAGAGCCGATCAAATTTGCTACTTTATCCATATAGGAAATCCAGTTTATGAGTACATTAGGCTGCGGCTGAGTTGGAAAACTCAGGGCATTTTCTTTTCGTGTTTGGATGATATCTCGTTCCATAAATCTTGCATCTGGCAGTAAGCGTTTTCCGGCTGCAACTAGAGCAAATAAGCGAGCTTGTAGCTCTCCAGTAGGAGGAATAGCTCCGATTTTTGGACGTGCAAATCCACAAAAGGCTAGAGAATCTCCTATTTCAGGATGGAACATATTCAGATACATATTGCCTGGATGGAGAGCTTGCACATCTTTAGGATACTTAAGAAATGGGAACGAAGGGAAGTAACCATGAGCGAAGATTACTACATCAGCACGATGGCGAATGCCATCAGAGAAAATTACTTCATCTCCATCAAATCCAACTAAGTCCCTACGTAGATTGAGCTTGCCTTCTATCACACGGTGAATGAAGTCATCAGATTTGGTTACGGCTTGGGACATCGGACCAACATCTGAGTTTTTTAGAAGCTGGGTTCGGAAAGCAGATTCTGGCGTGTGGTCTCCAGTATGAAAACAAAGACGACGTTTTAAGGTCATCAACCAGTTTTGTAAAATGATTGGTGGGGCGTTTCGGATGCGGTTAGTGTCGTAGTCATTCGCCATGCCAGTAAGAGGATTGATGCGCGGGATAATAAACTTACCTTTCCGAATACTTAAGTATGTATTTTCAGCAACATAGGAAACTTCTGCGGCAATATCAACGCCAGACTCTCCAGCACCAACAATAACAACATGTTTCCCTCTTAAACCCTCGACTCCTTTATACATAGCTGAATGACGCACTTCTCCAGTAAAGCTATCGAGACCTGGCAACTGGATAGGTTTAGGGATAAGATTGAGTCCAGTACAAATGGCCACGCGATCGCAGTGATGGGGAATTGTTTCACCTGAAACTTGATCGACTGTGGTTACTATCCAACCTCCCTTTTCCTTGGGTTTCACATCAGTTACTGTCTGTCGAAAATGCAAGTGGTTCCAAAATCTAAAATGCTCCACGTAGTTGGCTAGATATTCTAAGTATTCCTGTAATGTGTAGTGTTCAGATGATGAGCTTTTTGGTGGAAAGTCGGAGTAAGCAGTTATCCAGGGCGAAGAGGTCAATCGTACCGTAGCCCAGCAACCTCCAGGGAATTCTCTATTAGGCCGAAACACACCACCTATGTTGTCCTTCCGTTCAAAGCATTGAACCTCTAGCCCTTGCTCGATACATTCTTTTACCACTGCAATACCTATCGGTCCTGCACCTATGACTATAACCGACCTTCGTTGCTCTGAGCACTTAAGTGCGGGTTCTATAGATAACTTCTTGTTTAGGCTCAAAAGTCGAAATTGATCGATTATAAATAGTCCAATCCAGAGCCAAAATACACCTACCATCCATTTAAGCAAAACTGAACCCCCCGAAATTCCCAAAAAAACGCTTGATACTAGCGCAAGTGGTAAAGGTAATAATGCTACTATAAAGATAGTCCAATCTATTAGTTTTGCTACGACTAAATTCCACCAAGGGGTTCTCCTGGCAGCTAATTGCACTGCACGATATATCCCAAATGTATCGTACTGCTCGAAAAGTTCTTCGCCCACATTACTGTTTAATTTAAGATTATTTATTATCGGAGTATTACTATTGACTTGAATCATTATTTAACTGTACCTATTTTTAGATATTTGATTGCATAAATATCAGTGTAATACATCCAGTAATTGAGCAAATAGAACAAGATAAATATTATTAAGCTCACAGAAATAATTGTGACTCTCAAGGTAATTATGAGTAAAGAAGTGAGCAACTCAATCAAGATTAGACCAATAAGAATATTGACAATAGTTTGGCGACGTAATAGGCTGCAAAACATAGCTCCTAAAGGAGCACCGATAACAACTACAGGAACTGCAGCTAGCCAATAACTAAGCGCCGGATCAGTAAAATCTTTGATAAAAAACACTTGTAAAGTAAATCCTATTACAGCATTGATAGCCATCAAAACAACCGAGGTAGGAGTGGCAACTTTCTCACTGATACGAAATAAAAGTACCATTACAGAAAATGTTAAAATGTCAATTCCATTGCCGACTAAAGAACTCATTATTCCTCCCAATAGCCCAGTAAAAAAGAATATTACTCGTTCTATAAAACTCCAATTATTGACTTGTAAATAGTATTGTCTTTTCTTTCCTGACATGATTAAACTAAAGGGTAAACTAGCGATCATCATGGTAAAAGACATCTTGATCATATCTGGGGGAAAAAAATGAGAAAAAAAAGCTAATCCAATCCAAATACCAAATGCTCCTCCAATACTAGCCCAAATGATCGTCCGCCACTCCACCCTAATTCTTGTCACCCAAATTGCTACTGAGGCGGCACTCATACCAACACTTTGAATTGCTAGGGAAAATACCTTAGCATCATGAGGTGAAACATTTAGCAATTTAGTAAATACAGGAAAAGCGACTGCTCCTCCACCAATACTTGTTCCTCCAGCAATTATAGAGCCAAACATCATTGTTAAAGCAATCTCCCAATGATTGTAACAATATGCTATTGCCTCTTGTATACCAAGGGTATTCAGCCAAATACTCCACACTATGAGTGCGATTATTACTATAGTTTTTTGTCTTAAAGTTAAATGAAATTGAGAGATTTTAACAAAATTTAATATTTTTTTTTATTGACATATTTTTTACTATACCAATCCGTGTAGGAATTGTGAGAATTTTTTTTTCCTTTTCCCTACTCCCTACTCCCTACTCCCTACTCCCTACTCCCTACTCCCTGTTCCCTTTGGTATAGTTATGGCTTGCTTGAAAGAAGAAATAAGTTGTGCTAGCTAGTTGCTGCTAAAAAATGTTGTTAATCTCGATTGCGGCACGATAGCCTGATTCTAATACCTAGTTGCATTCAAACAGAGCAGATTGGTTGGATAGGGAGATAGGGAGATGGGGAGATAGGGAGATAGGGAGATAGGGAGATTGGCGGAAGAGAAAGTTGTACGTTTGACCGCAACTTGGTATAAGGCACCTTCCAGCCGTGCCAAGGGGAGGTATGTTCGCCCGCAAAATGTATGCGCCCTTCAGGATTAGCAGTATGTGGCAGTAGTGCAACATTTAACCTGTGTAAACCTACTTATCAGCAGGAATGACCTGTATGGCACCAGGTAAGAACCTGGTGGTTGTTGCCGACAAAGCACGAATCATTATGTTCCGTGCGCCATTCCAATCCCGTGGCAAAGAGAAGCTACATTTCGGGCATTGGAATTTTTTATTACCGCCTAGTTTCTCGTGAATATGCCCACACTCTGGGCAGGTCTTGCTTGTATAAGATTCATTGACTAAGACCACTTTTACATCATTGCGATCTGCCATCTGTATTAAATGTTGACGGAATTTGTAATGACTCCAGGTGAGCAGATTGCGAGCTGTCTTCTTGTTCAACTTCCTAGCTGACTTTACAACCATCTCAGACGTCTCAAATGTTGGTAAAAAGATCAGCTTGTAGTTACTAACGAGAAAGGAGGCCGACTTGTTGCGGGTGTCTTTGATCAAGTCTTGAATCTTTTGGCGTAAACGATGAGCGGCTTTTCTCATTGCTGCGCTTTGGCGCACGCTTCGCGAACGTCTCTGACGTTTTGCAGAGCTTAAGTCAATACGACTCATCAGCCGATCTAATTGCTGACAAAGTCTTTGAATTCTACCAATATCGCTCTTACCTATTTCTATATAATTACTGCCGTCAAATCCAGTTAAAAACGTTCTGATACCGGGATCTAAAGCTATAACTCGATCTTGAAAAGTGGGAGTAGGTTCAATATATTCAGGGAAAATCCCGTACCATTTGCCTTTGATCCAAAGCAATTGGGTACCGTAGATGCACTCGTCAGGAAAACCTTGAGGTGAACGGAAAGACAAGCCTTTGACTTTTGTTGGATACCAGAAGCCTTTTTTAAAATCTCCGGCTTTGAACTTAATAACCTGACTTGTCTGTCGGCAAGACTTGAATTTAGCTTTACCTCCCGACGCCAAAGCCTGCTTAGCCGCGTCGATTGCGTCTGCTACGGCTTCTTGTAACTGATGACCAGGTAATGTTTTCACCCACTCGGGTCTATCAGCATTCCTGGCTAATTTCTGTAAATCATAGGTACTACCTTGGTAGCCGTTTTTGATTGTAGCTATTGACCAGTTGTAGATCCAACGATATGCATTAAGCCAAGTTTTCCAAACTTTATGGAGTTCTTTAGACGGAAACACCCTGATCTTCGAGACACTGTTGGGTGTCAACTTCGAAGTCTTGTTCCGAGGTTTTTTCTTGTACCGCTTTGCTGAGAAGTTTTTGGTATTTCCGGAGTCCGTAAAGCCTAGCAGAGAAACAGTGGAGGATGGACAGGATATCTTCGACCAACTCTTGTTCTGGGGACAATTTGCGTTCATTGAGAACCACGAGCTTGACTCCAGCTTTTTTGCATAACCATTCAAGTAATGGGAATCCAAATCTGACGGCTCTGTCTGGGTAGGCAACGACAAATGCTGAGATATCAGCGCTGTATATTCGTTCCAGTATTTTGAGAAATTTGCGCCGTTTAAAATTGAGTCCCGATCCAACTTCTGTAACAATTTCTGCGTTTGGGTATTTTGACCGTAGAAATTCAGCTTGTCGATCAAGGTCATCGAGTTGGGAATGGGTAGAGACTCTTGCATAGCAGACAATGGGCTTACTTTGCGGAGCTTCTCCTTCGACACAGAACCGTCTTTGGTTTCCTTGGGTTCTGATACTGTCGAGTTTTCCTTCCCGATCCCATCGCCTAAGGGTTGAGATTGAGACGCCGTAGTTTTTGGCTGCCTCCTTTGGAGTGACATATTTCTTCATAGCTTTAATCCTGTCTAACTTTAGAGTAGCACTTTTAGACAGGATTGATAAGGTTTACTGAGCTATTCGGTTAATAGTTGCTCCTCCAGTTACTTGTCCAGCACTCAACAGAACATGTCCACCTTTTGCCCAATTATCTTCATCCCAGCATAGGGATAGACCACCTTCAATATACTCCTCTAGACCAGGAAGCATGGGTTCTAATTGGGCGATCGCATATTCTATTCGTTCTGCTTCACTCATGGTGGCCAGACTCTGCGATCGCTCTCCCTTCATATAGGAAACCAATATAGCCCTTTTATCCAGACAAACTGGATTTTGTGCAACATTTAACCTGTCTAAACCTACTTATCAGCAGGAATGACCTGTATAGCACCAGGTGAAAATCTGGTGGTTGTTGCCGACAAAGCACGAATCATTATGTTTCGTGCGCCATTCCAATCCCGTGGCAATGAAAAACCACATTTTGGGCATTGGAATTTTTTCTTGCCGCCTAATCTCTCGTGAATATGGCCACACTCTGGGCAAGTCTTACTCGTGTAGGATTCGTTGACTATTACCACTTTTACATCATTCCGATCAGCCATTTGTGTCAAATGTTGACGAAACTTGTAGTGACTCCAGGTGAGCAGATTACGAGCCGTTTTTTTGTTTAATTTTCTGGCTGATTTTACAAGCATCTGAGACGTCTCAAATGTTGGGATAAAAATCAGCTTGTAGTTTTTAACAAGAAAAGAAGCTGACTTGTTGTGGCAGTCTTTGATTAAGTCTTGGATCTTCTGACGTAAACGGTGGGCAGCTTTCCTTATTGCTCGTCTCTGACGCTTTGCAGAGCTTAAGTCAATACGACTCATCAATCGATCTAATCGTTGACAAAGTCTTTGGATTCTACCAATATCGCCAGTCCCTATTTCGACATAGCTGACCCCATCAAACCCAGTCAAAAAAGTCCTAATTCCTGGGTCTAAAGCGATCACCTTGTCTTCAATAGTGGGAGTAGGATCAATGTATTGAGGAAAAACACCATACCATTTTCCCTTGATCCACACTAGTTGAGTTCCATAAATGCATTCCTCAGGAAAGCCCTGAGGTGAACGGAATGATAAGCCTTTTACTTTTGTCAAGTACCAAGAACCTTTCTTGAAATTTCCCGCTTTGAATTTGATTACCTGCCTTGTTTCTCGACAAGACTTGAATTTAGCAAAACCATTATTGGCCAACCCTTGCTTTGACGCATCGATCGCATCAGCTACTGCTTCTTGTAATTGATGACCTGGAAGTGTTTTTACCCATTCTGGTCTATCAGCACTTCTCGCTAATTTCTGTAAATCGTAAGCACTGCCTTGATAGCCGTTTTTGATAGCAGCTATTGACCAGTTATAGATCCAGCGATAAGCGTTAAGCCAAGTTTTCCATACTTTATGAAGTTCTTTAGATGGAAACACCCTGATCTTCAAGACACTGTTTGGTGTCAACTTGACCGTCTGGTTTCGAGGTTTTTTCTTGTATCGCTTGGTTGACTTGTTTCTGGTACTTCCTGAGTCCGTAAAGCCTAGCAGAGAAACAGTGGAGGATGGACAGGATATCCTCGACCAATTCCTGTTCTGGGGATAGCTTGCGTTCATTGAGAACCACGAGTTTGACCCCACCTTTTTGGCATAGCCACTCAAGCAATGGAAAACCGAATCTAACTGCTCTGTCTGGGTAGGCGACGACAAATGCTGAGATATCAGCGCAGTATATTCGTTCCAATATTTTGAGGAACTTTCGCCGTTTAAAATTGAGTCCCGACCCAATTTCTGTAATAATTTCTGCGTTTGGGTATTTTGCCCGTAAAAATTGAGCTTGCCTATCGAGGTCATCCCGCTGGGAATAGGTAGAGACTCTTGCATAGCACAGAGTAGGCTTGTAATGCGTTGCTTCTCCTTCAACGCAAAACCGCCTTTGATTGCCTTGGGTTCTGATACTGTCAAGTCTTCCCTCTCTATCCCATCTTCTAAGAGTTGAGGTTGAGACGCCGTAGTGTTGGGCTGCCTCTTTTGGCGTGACATATTTCTTCATGGTGTCTAAACTCCGATGAATCTACTCTAGCAAGTTTAGACAAGTTTGAAAAGTATTGAGCAACTTTTTGGTTAATAGTTACACCTCCATTACTTGCAGGGTAACCGGCTTAGGGTCAAGAGTGGTACAGAGGGTTTTTGGTTTAAGTACTGTCCTGTTTTTGGCGGCGTCAAAGATAGGAACACGGCGGTTTAAGGCGGCTCGTTGATCTAGGAATCCCCGCTATGGGCAAGGCGGGGAGTGTCAAAAAGCCGGTTTGGGGTATATTTGGGCTTTAATTTTGTTCAATTCCCAATAGTAGCAAAAAACTCCTTTGATTTTTTGATGGTACTGGTAAAGATGTAGTGATGTAGGCGTTGGTCTGGTCAAGGTTTCGGGAGCTAAAGTCACGAATTGTATACCACTACCAGGATTTTTCCCGATTTTTGACTCCCGACTCCCGACTCCCGATTCCCAATTCCCGATTCCCAATTCCCGCATTCTAAATTCCCGATTCCCTATTCCTTCTTCCTGATTCCCTTAGAGCCTATCCCTAAAGCCCCCAAGGCGAATAGACCTAAAGCCGTTGCTGGTTCAGGAACATTAGCTGGGTGTGAATGGTTATTATCTGGGTGTGAATGGTTATTATCTGGATTTGGATCCTTCAATGCTGACAGGGCTAAATCCGCAATAATGCGATAAACACCAGTGGTTGGATGTTGTAAATCCCAGAATAAAAACTCCTCGGGATTCTCACATACAAATTGTGCTGCTATATTCACACAAGGACTAGTTACATTGGTCAAACCAAATTCCGTCGGCTGAGCCAGAATTTCCCTAAATGTAGAATTAACATCAACCGGGATGATATTGACCTCTGAGTCAGGAGTCTGACTGAATTGATCGAGTAGTTCAGACAAACCAGAATTATGGTCTTCTGTCAAAGTGTTGAGGGCATCGGTAGTACCAGGAACACGTCCATCAAGTCCCAGAGCAATGGGCGTATTGCCCAAATCTGGCAAGTTAACTACCATAATATTTTTAGCCCCAACATTAGTCAGGTCTTGCAGTGCATCTGACAAATTTGCCAGGGTGGTGACAGTATCTGTAAATGGTTCAAAACTGCCTTGGGTAGGTAGATAATCATTACCACCAGCCCACACTATATACAGAGCATCTGGGTCAGCTGACTGACCGGCTTGTATCAGGGGAAGAGTAAACGCATCAATCTGCTGTTTCAATCCTGGTAAGCCTGTTAATTCAGAAAAGGTAAGAGCGACAGTGTTTTCAGTGCCTGTAGTAGAACCACCAAAAGCAAAATTAATGCCTTGAGTAGGGATAGCACCTGAGCCAAGAGTGGTAAACAGAGTGGGGTTTAATTGCAAATCCCCTGCAAGATAATCCACCGAGTTGGGACCATTGGAAAAACGTCCCTCAAAATAGGGTGGACTAGGGGGAATTTGCTCTGCGGTGGCATTAAAGAGATTGCCTTGATCAACGAGGCTTTCTCCAAAGATATACATCTTGCTAAACAACTCGACAGCATTTGCCTTGAGGGGCAACATTAAAGAGAAAAAGACTAATCCTGTAGCGGCAATTTGTGTCTTCATGATAGTTTGTTACCTTAATTGCAGATAATTATCTCAGATCATGTCCGATTTAATAGTTATCCTTCAGGGTTGATAGTCAATTGAACCTTGAAAATTAACTAACCATAAGCAATTAGCAATTCAAAATTCAAAATTCAAAATTCAAAATTCAAAATTCACAGGCATCGGATCAACCATGTTAGACGTGATTAACCGGACTTGATATCATGTCTGGCATTGACACACTAGACCAATCACCACTAATTACTAACTAATCACAATACCTGTTAGTAATTGTGCTTAAGCACAACTCTAGCGGTTTTCAAATTGGTGAGGTACAGAGTTTCTGGTTTTAGGGAACAGGGAATAGGGAACAGGGAACAGGGAAGAGAAACCCACCCCTAACCCCTCCCAGGAGGGGAAGAGGGAACAGGGCAAAAAGTCTATGTACCTCATTAGGCTAAAAACCGCTATAAAAGCTGTTTTAAAGTGTTTTTTAGTGAGCATTCAGCCGTCAGCCGTAGGCTACGCTACTTGAGGTGCTTATTTTATTCAAAAGCACCGATTGCGCTAAGGGCACGCTGCGCGAACAGTAGCACCTCAAGTAGCCCATAAGCTGATAGCTGATAACTGATAGCTGATAACTGATAGCTTAATGCTGATAGCTGAATGCTGATAGCACCTCAAGTAGCGTGCGCGTAGCGCATATGCTTAGGTTTTTTATGCACCTAATTTTATGCACCTAATTCGATGGCGTAGCTTTTGGTGCCCCTGATGGCTGACTGGTTTGAGGTTTAAGAAACAGTGCTTCTTTGGCAGATTGCCCTTCACCCTGAGAACCGAAATACCAAAGCGCTGCTGCTGCTTCAGCACGGGTGACTGTTTTTTTAGGCTGAAACAATATTGTATAACCAAAGACTCGGCGAATGTTTGCCAAATCGCCATTTCGGAAATCAGCTAAAACCGCTCGCAATGCTTTCGGGTCAATTTCAGCGGTATCTTTGAAGCCCCAGGTTTCTTTCACTGCTTCAATAGAGGCTTTGGGCAAGGCTTTACGAGTATCGAGAGGCACTTTCCACAACATCAGTTTTTCCCTAGTCAAGGGTGCATTTGGACGAAACAATACTGCGGTAGAATCGCCACTGAGGGGACTAGAAATTAATCCAGCATCAGCTAATCCCTGAATATAGGGAAAATCAGGATCCGTACGAGGCACATCCTGAAATGCAGGTTGAGTAGTGTTGGATGCTAAACGGATTTGCAATCCTGGACGATTGGCATAGATCCGATTATTGGCATCCATCAGCCAACGGGCATACTGACGCCGGCTTATGGTTTGATTGGGGGCAAACTGAGTACCTTGACTATCAGCATTGGTCTTTGGATTAGCCGTGTCTGGAGTTAAGACTCCCAATTCTGCCAAATCTGCCACATACTTACGCAAATCTCGGGGGACTTTATCCAAGTCAGTAAATTTCTCTGGTTTTCCTGACCTGACCTGAGCTGGCTTACTCGCCACCTCAGAGGGTTGCGTTGGTTTCTGAGATGGTTGTGGTTTCTGGGATGGTTGTGGTTTCTGAGCTTGTGTGGGTTTTTCAGCTTGTGTGGGTTTCTGAGCTTGTGTGGGTTTCTGAGCTTGTGTGGGTTTTTCAGCTTGTGTTGGTTTCTGGGATGGTTGTGGTTTCTCAGCTTTGGTATCCTTACCATCCCGGACGTACTGAATATCAAATGTAGTCAAACTGCTGTTGGTAGCAACCGCTGGGGGCTTTGATGAGGAGGCAGCGGTGGATTTGCCAGTAGTGGCCACAGAAGGAATGGAAAGGGTAACATCCAAGTCATTACGACGGACGATGAATGTGCCACCATCTTGATCCTCTGGCTGGTCGAGGACTTCCCAGCCTCCCGACTCAAAGGTCTTTTGGTAAAAGTTCTGAATTAAATTAATTGGGTCAGGGGATGACCAAATCGTCAACTTACCTGGACCAGCAGCATCTTTGAGGGGTTCCACTTGTTCCAAGGTTGCTTGTTGATAACGGGGAATCTCAGTGGGGAAGTCTTCTGGCAACGGTACTGACTTCTGTTTCTCGGGAGTAGTTTGAGGCTTATTTGGAGATGGCCGACCCAAGTTTTTGGGTGGGTTATCCTTCAGTTTGGGGTCTGCTCCCAAAGACCGCTGCAAAGCGTCACCTAGGTTAGTGTTGGCGCAGGCACTCAACAAACCCAGAAGACAAACCGCTAAACTCGCACGTAGGACAGAGTGTGGAAACAGCACGGGCATTGTCCAACAACAGTACTCACTTCCTAAACTAACGCAAATTCACAAAAGGGCAATCAAGCGTGTTATCCTGGCTGAGTTGCCAAACTAGGAAAGATGTTTAGGGCAAGGGCTAGGCCAAAATACCCAGTATTGTCAATTTAAATGTCAATTTAAATCTTGTATGGATGCACAGAAAAAGAAATTAGCAGCACCGAGTGAATCTTCTGAATCCGTTCAGGAGCAGCAAGCAGATGCTCAGGGTCAACAATCGGACAAGGGTGGCACGCCATTCTGGAAGCAAGTACAGGAAAATTTCCAGATTATTGCGATCGCACTAGCCTTAGCTCTATTGATTCGAGTATTTGTAGCAGAACCTCGCTACATTCCCTCGGATTCCATGTACCCGACTTTGGGAGTAGGCGATCGCTTAGTGGTGGAAAAAATCTCTTACCGTTTCCATACCCCAAAAGCCGGTGACATTATTGTGTTTGAAATACCGCCACAATTACAAGTTTTGGGTTACTCAAAAGACCAAGCTTTCATCAAGCGGGTGATTGGCACATCCGGTGATACGGTTCAAGTCAAAGATGGCAAAGTTTATCGCAACGGTACTCCTCTAGACGAGGACTACATTGCCCAACCTCCCAGTTATCAGATGGGGCTGGTGCAGGTCCCAGAAAATTACTTGTTTGTGATGGGAGACAACCGCAACAATAGCAACGATTCCCATGTTTGGGGTTTTCTAGGTAAAGACAAAGTCATTGGTCGTGCCTGTTTCCGTTTTTGGCCCTTTAGTGAACTTGGTTCGATGTGAACTTCGCCCTTCAACATCTCGGTAAATTTTCGGTTAATATCAAGCTCGTTGGTATCGTGATCACATCGCCGAGTGGGTAATGGGTAATGGGTAATGAGTTGCCAGTAATTACAATGACCAATTACCCATTACTAATATTAAGCTTGTGTGAACTTAAGCCCTCTACGGATTTCGGAAACTACTATAAGTTTAACTAATCAATTTTCATACTTACGCCTGATGCGAATTGGATGCTCAAGGTATATAATTTCGCTCAACTAACGATGCTCGCTGTTCAAGCTAATTTTTTAAAGCCTTGAGATCACAAGGCTAACTTTAATCAACATCAGGGCTTACTTTCTAAGAGGTTGTCTGAGAAGTATCATTTGCTACATCCAAGCCCCCTAAATCCCCCAAAATTGGGGGACTTTTAGAAGCAAATTGACTCTTCCCCCAAATTTGGGGGGCTAGGGGGGCAAAATTCAGTATCAAAAAACTTTTCAGATATCCTCTAAGTAAGCGCTATAGTTAAGTCTTAAAGTTTAGCAACAATTTATCAATAGTTAATACTTAGTATAAGCAAAATTTATAACTCAATAAAATAAGGATTTTGTGAATCATACCGATTCCTAGTTTCCGAGAGAGAAAAATCTAGTTAAATTTAATGAATATAAACATCAGCAAAAGGTAAATAATTTTCTCTTTTGTAGGTTTCCCGATCTTACTTGGGAGTATCTGACTGATCTCAAGTCCGGTAGCATCAGTATTGTCTAAAACAAGAGTAATCAAGGAAAAAGGGCAAAAAAAAGCCGACTATAAACCAGGGAATCAAACGGACTTGATATCAAATTTCAGAGTAAGGTCACTGTCTACATCTAAGAGTTGCAGCATCAAACTATCATGAAAAAATTACCAATAGCTATAGCTGGGGCAGTGGTTTTTAGCCTAGGAACAATGGGAACAGCCCAGGGGGCATCATTCCTCTCTACTGCCAATGGACAAGTTGGAAAAATCGATACCTCAACCGGAAAATTCACACCATTAAACAGCAACGATATCCCCTTTTTTGATATAGCTTTATCCAATAGTGGTGAGCTATTTGGTGTCACTCCCAGCGCTTTGTATAGTATTGATAAAAGCACAGGCTTATCCTCCCTAATTGGCTACCTTTTTGCGTTTATAAATGCTTTAGGGTTTTCTGATGATGATGATAAAGTCCTTTACGGCGCTGGAGATGATAGTTTTTATACTATTGATACCTCTAGTGGGGCTGCATCATTAGTGGCCAAAATTCCTAACTTCAACAGCAGTGGCGACATAGCATTCGATTCTGTAAATAATCAATTTTTTGCCACATCACTCTCTGTTGATGGCAGCTCTGACATTTTGTTCTCTATCGCTAATGACGGTACAGCTAGTGAAATTGGTAGTATCGGCTTTAGGGATATATTTGGCTTATTCTTTGAAAATGGAACGTTGTTCGGTTACACAGCTGATGGACAACAGATCACCATCGATCCAACCACAGGAGCAGGTACTTTTAGTCAAAATGTCGCCTTCGCGGGTATTAATAGGATCTATGGAGCAGCAGGTTTTTCTAGCATTAATGTTTTTGAACCGATGTCGTTTGTTATTAGCACTACTGTTCCTGAACCGATGTCGGTGCTAAGTCTGCTAGCAGTAGGAGCCTTTGGTGCGGGTGTGCTCTCTAAGCAAAAACTGTAATAGCAACGCTATAGTTAAACGCTATAGTTAAGTGTTGAGA
>NZ_JAAHIG010000175.1:0-17722 GCF_010692305.1 Moorena sp. SIO4G3
CGATTGGGCATTTTCTCGCTTAAATCTATAGATTCAGCCCTTTTAGGCCAAGGTTTGACTAATCTTCCTCCAGAGATTGAGATTCAGCTATTTGCAAAGACTTGTCAAAAACCATACGTTGTTCAGCGTTCCTAAGGAAATAGCCGCTAACCATGGCTGAAGCCAAAAGGCGACCTAGATTCTCACGGCTAGTACTGATAGTTACGCCAAAGTCTTGGGAAGGCAAGTTTCCCAACATTCCCATAATATTGTTTTCCATCACCTGATAGACTTCCGAAGACGTTGGTCTAGACAGCTGGGTAATGGTTTCTGGACTCATTGATTGAACATACTGCCAAAGTAAATTATTGTCAGAATCTTTATCAAAGAATTCAGGAACATGATTGGGATTGGATGCGTTATTCACCGTTTTACCTCCTAGCGATGGCTAATTCCGGTTTTTCTACTAGAGTCGGCAGCCAATGATGATGTTTATCTGTTTAGCTCTACTGCTTCCTATTTGTAATTACTTTAACAGGCAAGTGACCATGGCAAAGTAGGTGGAACCGAACCATCTAGGATCTGATTTTCTCACCTATTGGTCATTAGTCATTGGTGATTGTAGCTAATGACTAATGACTAATGACTAATGACTAAACCGACTCAGAAAAAATTAACTAGCTGGGATATATTCCCGCATATCCCCTTGACGCTTACGAAGTTTAGCGATCGCTTCTCGTTCGATTTGTCGCACTCGTTCACGGCTGATGTTGAGGTGTTGACCAATTTTGGCTAATGTCATTGGTTCTTCCTCTGCCAAGCCATAACGAAGTCTCAACACCTGCCTCTGCTGCGGTGTCAAATCATCCATGAATTTCTCTAAGTCTAGCTGCATTAACGATTGAGTCACAAAGTCTTCTGGTCCAGGACCGGTGTCTTCGAGCAACTCAACCAATTCTGTATCTTTGTTATCCCCCACTCGCAACTCCAAAGATAGGGGTTGACGTGCTTGCTCGAAGTACTCCCGCAATTGATCAGGTGTGAGGTTCAACTCAATTGCCAATTCTGAGATAGTAGCTGTTCGTCCCAGCTTTTGGGAAAGTTGGCGCTGGGCTTTTTTGATTTTGTTTAACTTCTCGGTAATATGGATAGGAAGGCGAATCGTGCGCCCTTTTTCTGCGATCGCACGAGTAATTGCCTGCCTTATCCACCAGTAGGCGTAGGTAGAAAAACGATAGCCTTTGGTAGGGTCAAATTTTTCTACACCCCGCTGCAAGCCGATGGTTCCCTCTTGAATCAAGTCCAGCAACTCAAGATTACGCTTAATGTATTTCTTTGCCACTGCCACCACCAATCGCAAATTGGCTTCCACCATCTTGCGTTTAGCGGATTCACCAACAGCGATGCTAGACTTTAACTGAGAATCCGTTAGGCAAGATGCTGTTGCCCACTCAGAAAACGTAGGTTCACGACCCAGCTGTTGGACAAGGGACTCTTTGACTTCCTTTAAGGTTGTTAACTGCTTAACCTTTTTCCCGTAAAAAATTTCCTGCTCATGGGTCAGTAATGGTACACGACCGATTTCCTTTAAATAGGTACGAACTAAATCTGTAGAGTCCTGAGCGGTTTTCATTGGATTCGATGGCGTTATCAGTGAGATTTAAATTAAGAAAATTAAAGCAAACCATGCTGGTTTTCCAAACCAGATGATAAGCTTTGTGGGATTTGAGTTAAATTATTTTAATAAATTTAACATAACTTAACTAAATTCCCGAAGAGGGTGTAAGGTAAGATGACCCAAACAGTTTGGATTGCCAGACACGGAAACCGCCTTGACTTTGTTAACCCCGAATGGTTCAACATGGCAGAGCGACCCTATGATCCACCGCTTTCAGTAGATGGGGAACTGCAAGCAGCGCAACTGGGTCAACGCCTTGTAGGAAAAGGAATTAGGCATATATTCGCCTCACCGTTTTTACGAACTGTCCAAACGGCTAACCAAGTCGCAGAAATTCTGGATTTACCTATTAAGCTAGAGTTGGGTTTAAGTGAATGGCTCAATCCTGAGTGGATGGCAACTGAACCAGAAAGACTGCCTAATGAAGTATTGCACAAGCAGTTTCAGCGAATTGACACCAGTTATACTTCCTGTGTAATCCCTGAATATCCAGAAACAAGTGTTGCTTTACTCAAACGAACAGGTGAAACGGCACAACGTATCACCGCTCAATTTTCAGAAGATTTACTACTGGTTGGTCACGGACCATCAGTAGTTGGAACCACTCAGGGACTAGTGGGTGCCACACAAGACATTAAAGCATCCTTGTGCTGTTTAGTTAAACTAGTGCGCCAAGAAAAACAGTGGGTGATGGAACTTAATGGAGATACCTCTCACCTGAGTCAGACAGAAGATGTCATCCGGTTTAATTGAAGGGTATAAGCTTCAATAGTATACGAAGGTTTTTTTGTCAAAAGTCTACAGCCATAGTCTCCTTTGACTCATCATCTCACACTTCCTTTCGCCCAAGGGGCGACAGTGGCGCGAACGGGTAAGACCTAGAGCTAATCTGGCTGAGAAACGCGCTTTGACCCATAACCAATCACCAAAGACCAATAATACACTAACTGTTCGTAAATTTACAGGTTTCAAGATAGACAAACTAGCTAAGACACCGTAGTTTCCACGAGGGCTAGAAATTAAGACTGTGCAACAATTTAGGCATCTAGTGGTGGTGTAATATCTTACCATCACCTAAGGTTGGGCGGCGAGTGTTGCCCCTATTTTCTTGGTATGGGCATGAATCGACGCCTTGCAATGGTCAGTGGTCAATGGTCAGCTTGCTAGCATGTAATTAGCACTTAGCCCATAACTAAAAGCTAGTAGCTGCGTGCGCAACTGACAATGTCTTGATGCAGTCGCTCATGGGGGAAACCACGGCAGTCGCTCATGGGGGAAACCCCCAAGACCGCGCTGCCTCCCCAAGACCGCGCTGCATCGCTGGACAACTGACCTCAAATCCCCCGAATTGATTGGTGGGGATGGGCTGAAAATTATGGTACAGCGTTGAGTTGATGGCTGAATCTATGTCCAGTCTAGGCTAGACAGTTCCGCTCTTAGCTAATTTTATTGGTTATGTTACCTGAGCATGCACCCATGGAATCGAGCACTGGACATCAAAGAGTGGACTATTACCTCTTGAAAGTCCAAGCGGAAATGATTAACCAGATTGCCCAGGTTACAAGGAGGACGTTAGTCCTCAATGAATTGCTACCTACCATAGCTAATCAATTACGTCAAATCTTGCAAGTGAGTGGCTGTTTAATGTTTCCCACTCACGACCCTCCAGCTATGGCAACTCATCAAGTTAGCTTTCCCATTACCCAATCACTGCACAGTACAGCCGAGCCATGTCTGATCGAGGTATTTCGCCACCTATTTGAGACTTATCACTCCTGGCTAGCTCAGGGCAAACCGTTGATTATTCCTGAATCGGAGGGAAAACTCCCACCACAACTGAAGGAGTTAACCTATCCATGTGACATCCGTGCCATCATGATGGTGCCACTGCTGCATGGGCAGTCTTGTCTGGGTAGTATGACCTTGTATCAGTGCGATCACGAACGAGAATGGACAGTCCAAGAAATTGCCTTCATCCGAGGGATCGCCGATCATTTTGCCATTGCTCTAACCCACCAAGAACTTGAGCAAATCTATCAAAAACAAAGCCAAGAACTTAAACAAAAAGAGTCTGCACTAAAAGTAAGCGAGGCTAGAAACCGAGCCCTCTTAGAGGCTATACCAGATGTAATCTTTCGTGTCAATCGGGATGGCTTTTACTTGGATTGGAAAGCGGCCATTGAAAACCCTGTGCTGTTTCTCAACAATAACTGTATTGGGAAACATTTACATAACTGTTTACCCACTGAGGTAGCAGGATTAATTTGGGAGCATGTGGAAATAGCCCTAGAAAGTGATGAGATGCAAGTTATTGAGTCCCCAGTCAGACAAGATGGTAAACTCCGCTACTTTGAGGCTCGTATTGTTAAAAGTGGGTTAGATGAAGTGGCTGTTATTGTCCAGGATATCACTGAGCGTATTGAAGCACGACTCACCCTAGCACAAGTCAATGATGCTTTGGAAGTCAGAGTTCAACAACGTACTGCTGCTCTGAGGAAAGCGAACCAAGCACTCAAGGGGGAGATTATTGAGCGCCAGAAGGCAGAAGAGCAGTTGCGGCAGAGTGAAGAGCGGTTTCGTAATGTCGTAGAAATTAGTAGTAATTGGATGTGGGAGATGGATGAAAATGCTGTCTATACCTACGCTAGTCCCAAAGTCTGGGACTTACTCGGTTATGAACCATCAGAAGTAGTTGGCAAAACTCCCTTTGACTTAATGTCACAGGAAGAGGCAAAACGTGTGATGGAAATTTTGGCTTCCTTTACCGTTTTAAAACACCCCTTTAGTAACTTGGAAAATACTAGAATTCACAAAAATAGTCAGTCAGTGGTTCTGGAAACCAGTGGTGTACCAATTTTTGATCGTCTTGGCAAGTTTTGTGGTTATCGAGGGGTTGATAGAGATATCACTAAACGGAAACAAACAGAATTAGAAATTATCAATGCATTGGCTAAAGAAAAACAACTTGGGGAGCTAAAATCTCGGTTTATAACCATGACATCTCACGAATTTCGTACCCCTCTAACAACGATTTTTTCATCAGCAGAGTTACTGCAACATTACGGTAATAAATGGTCAGAATGTAAAAAAAATAATCACCTAAATCGCATTCAAAAAATGGTTCAACATATGACCAGACTTTTGAATGATTTATTGCTTATTGGCCAGGTAGAATCTGGGAAAATAGAGTTAAATTTAAACCCGATAGACTTAGCAAAATTTTGCACAGATTTAATTAATGAAATCAAGCTTTATTATCGAAATAATCACATAATAAATTTTATTTATAACTTAGAAAAATTGGGTAATAAATTAGGAAGTAATCATGAAAAAAATAATGCGGCTAGTTCCTTATCATCCACCCGACCGTATATGGATGAAAAATTGCTTAGGCAAATTTTGGAGAATTTGCTGAGTAATGCACTGAAGTATTCTCCCAATGGTAGCACGGTTGAGCTTCAACTCACTTGCTCTGCCAATCAGGCTATCTTTAAAATCAGCGATCAAGGTATTGGTATTCCTGAAGAAGACCAAGGACTACTATTTGAGACCTTTCATAGAGGTACAAATGTCGGGACAATTACTGGCACTGGCTTAGGATTGACAATTGTAAAAAAGTGTCTCGATATCTACCAAGGTCAAATTGAACTAGAAAGTGAGGTAACTGTCGGTACAACGTTTACTGTAACCCTGCCAATATATTACTTGTTATCAAATTAATGATGAGAAAAATATTAGTGATTGAAGATGAAGAGTTTGTCCGGGAAAACATTATAGAACTCCTGGATGCTGAAGGGTTTGATGTCATTGGAGCAGAAAATGGTCGTGTTGGTGTTAATTTAGCGAAAGGAACTATCCCAGATTTAATTATCTGTGATGTCATGATGCCGGAAATGGACGGTTACAGTGTCTTAACATCCCTGCGTCAAGACTCAATGATGGCAACAGTTCCTTTTATTTTTTTAACAGCAAAGGCTGCTAAAAATGATTTTCGTCAGGGTATGGAACTAGGGGCAGACGACTATATTACCAAACCCTTTACTAGAGCAGAACTTCTAGGGTCAATTTCTAGTAGACTCAAAAAAAAAGCTGCTGTTCATAAGCATTACAATACTGAACTTCAGGAAGCTAAAAATAAACTCAATTACTTGATCCACCATGACAGCTTGACCAACCTACCTAATCGGCTGTCCTTGCGAGAACGGTTTAAGCAAGTAAAACAACACATCGACGATAATCAAAAACTGGTTACATTTCTATGTTTGGGTTTAGATCGGTTTAATCAAGTTAACAATAATCTAGGTCATTTTTGGGGAGATTATTTACTAAAATTTGTTGCTCAACGCCTCGCTAATTGTGTTGAAAATCAGGATACAGTTGCTCGTTTAAATGGCGATCAATTTGCCGTTATTTTAGCCACAGATCAACACAAACAATATGTCATTAATGTTGTCCAAAGCATTCTTGACAGCCTTTCTCAAACTATCGTTCTGGATGATCAAGAAGTTTTTATCACCGCCAGTATTGGTATTGCCATTTATCCCCGTGATGGTGAAGACGTTGAACAATTACTTAATCATGCCAACCAGGGGATGCTTCAGGCAAAGCGTCAGGGGGGTGATCAATATCAGTTTTACACCAGTGCCTTGAATGTCAATTCTTCAAATCATCTTACCTTGCAGAGTAGCTTACGCTATGCTTTGGAACGGGAAGAATTCCAGGTTTACTATCAACCCCAAATCAGTCTCGAGACAGGAAAAATTGTTGGTGCTGAAGCTCTATTACGTTGGCATCATCCAGAACTCGGTTTAGTTCCCCCAGCAAAATTTATTCCGATCGCCGAAGAAACGGGTCTGATTATATCCATTGGAGAATGGGTATTACAGCAGGCTTGTCAGCAAGCTAAAGTCTGGCAAAATGATGGATTTACCTCTTTCCGTATAGCAGTAAATTTATCAGGTCGTCAATTTAATAAACCGGATTTTTACGATAATTTAGTAAAGATTTTGCAGTCAAATAAGTTAACCTATAAAACTCTAGAATTAGAACTAACTGAAAGTATACTAGTTAAAAACACTGAGACGGCTATTCGTCAGTTAAATGAGTTTAAAAACCTAGGCTTAGAAATTGCAATTGATGATTTTGGTACAGGATATTCTTCATTAAGCTATTTACAACAATTTCCCTTTGATGTTCTCAAAATTGATCAGTGCTTTGTCCGTAATATTGTTCATAAGCCTAACCAGGCGGCTATTACTAAGGCAATTATACAAATGGCAAAAAGTTTAAATCTACAACTGATTGCTGAAGGAGTAGAAACTCAAGAAGAATTGGCTTTTATTTATTCTCATAAATGTGATCGAGTTCAGGGTCATTTGATTAGTAGGGCTTTACCAGCGCCGGAATTTAAACGTTTACTCAATAGCGGTATTGGGTTCCCACTGCCTCAAGTCAATTAGATTAGTTTCACAAAGCGCAAAACAATGGTAAGAACAAAAATTCTGTTAATTGAAGATGAACCTTCAGTACGAGAAAATATACTGGAGTTACTGGAGGCTGAGGATTTTGAGGCGATTGCTGGTAGTAATGGTCGGATTGGTATCGAGTTAGCCCAGCATGAATGCCAGATTTGATTATTTGCGATGTCATGATGCCAGAACTTGATGGTTATCAGGTATTGCAGACCTTGCGCAAACATCCTGATACGGCAACTATTCCTTTTATGTTTCTCACAGCTAGAGCTGAAAAAACTGATCAGCGCCAAGGAATGGAATTAGGAGCAGATGATTATCTAACCAAGCCATTTACTAGAGTAGAACTACTAGGAGCAATTACTACTCGATTGGAAAAGCAAGCTGCCCTTGAGTTGCAAAAAGATAAAAAACTGGATGATTTGCGCAGCCATATTACACTGTATTTGCCCTATGAAATGGATAAACCCCTAAATCGAATTCTGGATATTTCTCAACTAATCATGGACAAATGGGAAAGTTTGGAACGATATCAAATTAAGACTATGGCAGAAGATATCCATCAGTCGGGTGAACGGTTATTAAGGTTAATTCAGAACTTTTTACTTTATGCAGATCTTGAAATAATCGCTACAGATTCCAAGAAAATAGAAAATATGCGAAAGACTACCAGTAAATTGCCTAATCCGGTTCTGGCTAATTTGATTCAGAATCTTGCTCAAAAGACAGGACGGGTTGCGGATTTGCAATTAGATTGGCAAGAGACTACCATTGCTATGTCGCAAAACCGACTTAATAAAATGTTGGAAGAGTTAATTAATAATGCCTTTAAATTCTCACAAGAGGGAACACCTGTTTGGGTAAATAGCTATTCAGAAAATAATAGGTTGATCTTGTCAGTCCACGACAAGGGACAAGGGATATCTGAAGCTGAAATGGCCGAATTGGAAGCGGACTTACGGTTTAAAGGTAACCTCTACGAACAACAAAGCTCAGGGTTGGGGCTAGTGATTGCTAAACGTCTAGTTGAGTTACACGGTGGTAAATTAACAATACATAGTACACTAGGAGAACAAACTACAGTGCAAGTAATGCTACCCCTAATCTCCAAAGGGCTACTCCCTTGACCAAGAACCATTTAGGATCTACCATTTACCATAGACTTTCTTTCCTTAAGTTGGTAGCTATCCTAGGAGAGAGAATAATATATTTTTAGGAGATGACTTGGGTAGGTTATATTTAAACCAAGAAGTGGAGGTATTTTGTTAGTTGGGTTGTAATCAACTTAACCGTTATGGCAGGACATAGTAAATGGGCAAATATTAAGCGTCAGAAAGCGAGGGTTGACGCAGTTAAAGGTAAGACCTTTGCTAAAATCTCTCGGGAGATTATAGTAGCTGCTCGCAATGGCATCCCGGATCCAGAGGGTAATTTTCAGCTTCGGCAAGCGGTGGAAAAGGCTAAGGCAGCAGGGATTCCTAATGACAACATTGAAAGAGCGATCGCAAAAGGAGCCGGTACCCTAGGCAATGAGAGTGACAATCTTGAAGAGATTCGCTATGAGGGGTATGGTCCAGGAGGCGTTGCTATCTTGATAGAAGCTTTTACTGATAATCGGAATCGGACAGCAGCTGACCTGCGCTCAGGATTTACTAAGAATGGTGGTAATCTGGGTGAAACAGGCTGTGTTAGCTGGATGTTTGAGCAAAAGGGTGTCGTTACGCTTACGGGTGATATCACAGAAGACCATTTGTTAGAAGCATCCCTTGAAGGGGGAGCTCAAACTTATGAGTTGAACGAGGATTCCGAAGGTGTAACGGCTGAGGTATTTACAGAAGTTAGCAACCTGGAAAACCTGAGTCAAATTTTGAAAAATCAGGGCTTTGAGGTCAGTGAGGCGCAGTTGCGCTGGATTCCTAGTAATACCGTGGAAGTGACTGACCCAGATCTGGCGCAGACGCTTTTGAAATTAATGGATGCTCTGGAAGACTTGGAGGATGTACAAAATGTTACCGCCAATTTCGAGATGTCCGATCAGCTGATGTCCCTCAGCATGATCTAGCAGATAGAATATTATAAACCACTATAGGTGATTTTAAATGTTTCGATCTGCCAAGACAAAGCAAAAGCGAACAGATGACCAAAAGGTCATAATGGCTAGATCCACAGGCATCGCTCCCCCCCGATTGCGCAAGAGGAGGGTTTTAGCTAAGTCCGGTGCTTTGTCCCAGGATGGAAACAAGCCAAAGCATCTCATCTTCAAGCAGTTCTTAAATAACCAGCCTCTCAAACTCACCTTCAAGAATGGGCAAGGGGCTTGTGCGATTCAAGTGGATCATTCTGTGGACTTGTCTGGTGCCCTCAACCAAATCGGTCTTCACGGCTCCCGTCCCGTTCTAGTGGTAGTCGGGGGGGCAAGCAAGATGAGTGATCAGAGTATGGCTCGTCTGCGCTTGTTGTTTATCAATGTACTAGCTCCCATTGCTGAAACCCTGGGAGCCTGTGTGGTGGATGGTGGTACTGATACTGGGGTGATGCAGATGATGGGGCAAGCTCGTGCTGAGATTGCTGGCACCTTTCCCTTAGTAGGTATTGCCCCAGTGGGCAAGATTGCGCTTCCTGATGCACCCCCCTCATCTTCTGATCAAACATCACTGGAGCCAAATCATACTCATTTTGTGCTGATTCCTGGATCTACCTGGGGTGATGAATCCCCCTGGTTGGCTCGTATAGCTACTACCCTGGCATACGAAAAGCCATCAGTCACAGTAATGGCTAACGGTGGGGCGATTACCTTGCTAGATTTATTTGAAAATAAGAAAGCTGGACGACCATTGGTAGTTCTTGGGGGCAGTGGTCGGTTAGCAGATGAAATTACTATGGCAGTACGGTATCCAGAACAAGAAGCACGAGAATCTGTTACGGAACTATTACAAGAAAATCACTTCCAACAAAATCAATTGACCTGTTTTGACCTCTCACAACCATTCAGTGAATTGACTAAAATCATCATTGAGGGACTGACTAGACAGTCAATGTACACATTAAAAAGTACATTGACTGCACATAGACTGTCATGACGTCAGAAGTTGAGCCTACATACTCCCCTGCGCCAAGCCCAACCCTCAAACGTGCTTGGGAACGTCAGCGTACCTATAGCAAAAATGCCACAGCGGCTCAGAAACGTTTCTTTCTGCTGCGGATAGGAATTCTGGTATTGAGTGTGTTGGCTACCTTGCTAGCTGTGATCCACTCAGAGTTGGTAGACGTCCTTGGTGAGTCACACCAGACGGTCAAAGTAATTCACTACGTTCTTCTACTAGTGCCAATTGCTCTAAGTGTACTACTAGCAGGTGCAGTTAAGTTCGACAAAGGTGGCAATTGGATTCTGTTACGGGGTAGTGCCGAGGCAATTAAAAGGGAAATTTACTGTTACCGTGCGCAAGTTGGGGAATACAGTGATAACACGTCCCGGGATGCTAAGCTGGCACGTAAGGTCAAGGTGATTAGTCAAAGGCTAAAGGGAACTACAGTTCACCACACTAGTTTTAGCCCCTACGAGGGGGAAGTTTCCCGTAGAAAACGCTCATCCTTAAGCAAAGACAAGAAAAGCAAGGACAAGAAACCTCAGGAAGCTCAACAGCATCATCAAGACGATAAGTTTTCTGACCTAACCCCCGAACACTACCTAGTCTGGCGAGTGGAAGACCAGTTTAAGTGGTACCGAAAGCGAACTAGGAAACTTGATATACAATTGCATGGCTACCAGTGGGGGGTATATATCTTGGGCGGTGTGGGTTCATTTCTGGTGGCGCTGGGTCAAGACACCTCGGTGGCGGTCACTACAGCCTTTGCTGCGGCATTTTCCAGTTTCCTGGAATTGAAACGGGTTGAGACAACGCTGATTGCCTACAACCAAGCAGCTGATGATTTGTACGATATAAGCACTTGGTGGCATGGTCTTTCAGATGAGGAAAAATCGGAGAAATTTGAGTTATTGGTGATCAGTACAGAGAAAACCATCCAAAGCGAAAATGTAGGCTGGGTGCAAGAGATGAATGATGCACTAGCAGAACTCTATGGTGAAACCGAGCAGTCGGAGGCTCAGGGAAAAAACCCGTCTCCGTCTAAGAAAATCGATACGAAATGATATCATAAATAATCTCATTTCTGTCCTTGACAGGCTGGCTTTATTGTGGTGACCATTTAGCCTATGGGCAGAGCACCAGAGGTGACACCTAAATCCTAACTATTCTTCAGCTGCTCCCCATTGGCTATATCCGTTACCCATCCGTTACCCATCCGTTGCCCCTATTTCCTTGTCAGCCATGCAAAGCGCGAGTGGGGGAAACCACGCCAGTTGCTCATGGGGGAGACCACGGCAGTCGCTCATGGTTTGTTCGCGTTCGCCTTTGGCGTGGCCTACGGCCAAGCGTGGCCTACGGCCAAGTTACCGTAAGACAGTTGAGCCTTGTCAGCCATGCAAAGCGCGAGTGGGGGAAACCACGGCAGTCGCTCATGGGGGGAACCCCCAAGACCGCGCTGCCTTCCCAAGACCGCGCAAATCACGCTAATCAATAAGTTTGAACCCTTTTCTGCATAGCCTACCAACCATAAAGGCTCAACGTAATCAGGTTTCGTCTCCGGGGGAAACCCCCTTTGGCGGCGCTGCCTCCCCAAGACCGCACTGCCTCCCCTGTTCCCTTGCTGCATCGCTCTCACAACTCTTCAAGCTTGCTCGATTTACGAAATCCAGGGTGTTACAAGTGTAGTGTTAAGTAGATCTCCTCACTTAGACCCCTGGACAAATGACTATATTTTTCGATGCCTTTATCTCCTACGGACGTGCTGACAGCAAAGGCTTTGCTACTAAACTTGAAGCTAGACTAACACAATTGGGCTTAACGGTCTGGTTTGACCAGAAAGACATTCCGCCTGCTGTAGATTGGCAGCATCAGATTGATAATGGCATTGAGAGAACTCATAACTTCATTTTTATCATTTCCCCCCATTCCGTTAATTCAAAATACTGCCTCAAAGAAATTGAACTGGCTATTAAATACAATAAACGCATTATTCCTTTAGTGCATGTTAAATCCCCTCGGGACAAAATTCCTACGATTATCCGTAAACTTAACTGGATTTATTTCCAAGATAAAATAAACAATTTTGAAGCATCCTTTAAACAATTAATGAATTCCATCCGTAAGCATGCTGATTATGTAGAACAGCATACTCTGTTTTTAGTTAAAGCTTTGGAGTGGGACAGAAATCAACAACAAACTAACCACCTGTTAATCCAATCAGAACGGATTCAAGCTGAATCTTGGTTAAAGGTACGGTTTAAAAAAGATCAGGCTCCTTGTTTACCAACGGATTTACAGTGTGAGTTTATTGGTGAAAGCACCAAAAATGCCAATAACTTAATGACCCAAGTCTTTATATCTTATGCTGATAAAGATAAAGATATCAAGGATAAAATTGGCAAAACCCTGATGCGGGAAGGAATCACAATCTGGAAACCTGAAACGGATATTAAAACCGGTATAGACTTCCAATCGGCAATCAACCAAGGAATTGAGGAAGCTGATAATCTCATTTACTTAATTTCACCCAATTCGAGTCAATCAAAATACTGTCAGCAAGAACTTGAACACGCCTTTGCTCACAATAAACGGATTATATCACTACTGATTGAAGACACGGATATCGACCAAATACCACCAAAAATTCGCTCGTTACAATTCCTAGATTTTACTAAGTATACTAATGAAGCAAACTATCGCTTCATGGCTGCTCAATTATTAAAAGAATTAAATCAAGATGCTCTCTATTACGAAGAGCATAAGCTTTTGTTAGTAAAAGCCCTAAAATGGCTGAGGCAAAACCGCAACTCTAGTATTTTATTGCGGGGTCACAATTTAAACTATTACGAAAACTGGCTGAAAGTAAATCGGCAACGTCTGGAACATCCACCCCTAGGATTACATGAAGAATTTCTTGCGGCTAGCAGGAATCAACAGCATGAATCTTATCTAGACGTTTTTATCTCTTATTCCCGTACTGATTCCGATTTGGCTAGAAAGTTAAATGAGGCATTGCAGTTACAGGGTAAAACGACTTGGTTTGACCAAGAAAGTATTCCTCCAGGGAGTGATTTTCAGCAGGAAATATATCGGGGAATTGAACAGTCTGATAATTTCTTATTTATTATTTCCCCTGCTTCGGTAAATTCACCCTATTGTGCTGGGGAGGTAGACTATGCTCAGACATTAAATAAACGGTTTGTGACTGTGCTTTCTACACAGGTACCAGCAAAAATGCTACATCCTGGATTAGCTAGCATCCAGTGGATTGATTTCAACCGGCATCGAGGAGATTTTTATCCCAATTTCAGTGAATTGGTCAGAACCCTTGATACTGACCGAGAGCATGTGCGCAGTCACACCAAATGGTTGCAGCGAGCTAGGGAATGGCAGCAGTCTCACCAAGATACGGATTTGCTGTTGCGTGGCAGCGAATTTTCTATTGCCCAACAATGGTTGCGTGATGCCGAGACCAATCATAAACAGCCGACTGCGACATCTTTACACAAGAACTATATTGCTAAAAGTCGGGATGCCATATCGATTTTGAGAAAACGGGAAAAGCGTCGATTAGTCATCTTACGGTTGTCCCTTAGTTTGATGAGTGCAGCATTTGCAGCAGCTGTTGGCTTTGGCTTGGTTGCTTTCATGCAATGGAAACGAGCAGAAACGGTGAGGGAAGGTCACATTAATGCTCTGAGTCGATACTCACTGGCTCTGAGAGAATCACATCAGGAATTTGATGCCCTGATCGAAGCAATCAGGGCTGCACAGCAACTGCAAAAACAGATACGCAGTGTAAAACCTGAAACTGAGGCTCTGGTTAGGACAGCATTGCACGGAGCAGTGTCTTGGGTCAGAGAATACAACCGTTTGGTAGGGCATGACAGTTGGGTTACTAGTGTTAGTTTTAGCCCTGACGGTCATCTGATTGCTTCTGCTAGTAAAGACCATACTGTCAAACTTTGGAGCCGCAACGGTAAGGCACTCGAAACCTTGGAGGGACATCAAGGTACCGTTTGGAATGTCAGTTTCAGCCCAGATGGCAAGACGATTGCTACAGCTAGTGAGGATAAGACGGTCAAACTGTGGAGCTTAGACGGGAAAACCCTCCAAACCTTTAAAGGACATGAGCGTGGAGTGCGGAGCGTGAGTTTCAGTCCCGATGGCAGGATGCTGGCTACGGCTAGTAACGATAATACTGTCAAGCTGTGGAGCCTCAATGGCAAGCAACTCCAAACGTTTGAGGGTATTGCCGCTGGATATCGCAGCATCAGCTTTAGTCCGGATGGCAAAATTCTGGCTTCTGCTGGAAGTAACAATACTATCAAGCTCTGGCAGCTCGATGGGACAAGTATTGCAACGTTCAAGGGGCATCAGGCTGAGGTTTATAGCGTCAGTTTCTCACCCCAAGGCAAGATGATTGCTTCTGCTAGTAGGGATAAGACTATCAAACTCTGGAGCCTTGATGGTCGGGAACTGAAGACTTTTCCAAAGAAATTAGCTGGAGTCAGAAGCGTCAGGTTCAGCCCGGATGGCAAAACCCTCGCCTCTGCTAGTCGGGATAAAACCGTTAAACTCTGGAACCTTGATGGCTCGGAACTCCAAACCTTCCGAGGGCATCAGGCTGGAGCTTATGACCTTAGCTTTAGTCCAGATGGCAAGACCCTGGCTAGTGCTAGTGAAGATAAAACGATTAAACTCTGGCGCTTAGATGCGAAAACACCTCGCACCTTCAAGGGTCATAACAGTAATGTCTGGAGTGTGAGTTTTAGCCCAGATGGCAAAACCTTGGCTAGTGCTAGTGAAGATAAAACTGCTAAGCTATGGCATTTAGATTATACCTGTGGCAAGGAAGGATTAGGGGAAATAAGGTCTAGTAAAACTATCAATATGCTGGATTTTTGTTTGACTCCAAACGTTCTAGAAAACCACAGGGATGCAGTGTTTAGTGTTAGTTTTAGCCCCGATGGCAAAACTATTGCTACGGGTAGCCGGGATAGTAGGGTTAGACTTTGGAGTAAGGATGGTAAAAAAATCCAAACACTCCAGGGGCATCAGGCTGGAGTCTTTAGCGTTAGTTTCAGCCCTGACAGTCAGACTATTGTATCTGGCAGTTCGGATAACGCTGTCAAGCTTTGGAGTTTTAAAGGAAGAGAACGCCAAAGGTTGAAAAAGCTTAGGGCTGCGGTTAGAAGTGTTAATTTTAGTCCCGATGGTCTGATGATTGCTGCTGGTAGTGATGATAATACTATTAAGCTTTGGCGTCGGGGAAACTTATGTAATGGTGAATTAAAATCAGCAAACTTAAAACCAGCAAACTTAAAACCAGCAGTTGGATTAGACCATAACACAAATTTTTTGCCTTTTTGCTTAACTCCTACCATCCTCAAAGGTCATGATGATGTGATCTCGAGTGTTAGTTTTAGTCCGGACAGTCAGATGCTTGTCTCTGGTAGTGAGGACGAAACGGTTAAACTTTGGAGTAGAGACGGTAAAGAAATCCGGACTCTCAAAAGGCATGAGGGTAAGGTGTTTAGCGTAAGTTTCAGCCCAGATGGCAAGATGATTGCTTCGGCTAGTGGTGACAAAACGGTTAAACTCTGGAATTTGAAGGGGCAAGAAATTGAAACTCTGATGGGACATAATGATGGGGTTTTTAGCCTCAGTTTCAGTCCCGATGGCAAAATCCTGGCTTCATCTGACTACAGTGGCAATGTGATTATGTGGGATATGGATATAAGTTTAGATTTCAATGACCTTCTCGGTCGGGCTTGTGATTGGGTAGGGGATTATCTAAAGCATAATTCTGCAATCGATGAAAGCGATCGCACTCTTTGTCATGGCATTAAACCCAAATCAAAATAGATTGGATTAAGGAAAGGCAATAGGCAATAGGCAATAGGCAATAGGCAATAGGCAATAGGCAATAGGCAATAGGCAATAGGCATGCTAGCAAAAGTTAATAAACTAAGAGATCAATTGGGTATAAAAAGGGAGAGACACTTGTGGAAAAAGCATACACAAAAGATTTTAATTCCTGGACACAACAAACAGCACAGTTGTTGCGAGAAGGTCGTTGGCAAGAGATTGACTTAGAAAATCTGATTGAGGAGGTTGAAGACTTGGGCAAGAGTGAAAGGCGGGGAATTACTAGCCAATTGATTCGCCTGCTGTTACATTTGCTCAAGTGGCAATACCAGCATCAGCGTCGCTCCGATAGCTGGCTGGATTCGATTACTGATGCTCGGACTCAGATTGAGCTAGCTATTGAAGATAGTCCCAGTCTCAGGAGCTATCCAGCCCAGCAGCTGGAACAAAGCTATCAGCGGGCTCGCCGTAAGGCAGCCCAGCAAACAGGAATGCCTGTTTCGGTTTTTCCAGAGGCTTGCCCCTATTCTATTGAATTAACCTTAGATCAGGATTGGTTACCAGAACCTGAAAATTAAAGTATATTTTATGCTAAAATAGCGAATATTAAATTAATTGATATTGGGGTAAATAAACCCACAAATTGTACTGAAAAAATCAAGGCACTAGAGGCACGGGTTGATCAATTGGAAAAGAATAACCCCTCAGAAAATTAAGCTGTGTTTTTAAAGTTAAGTTATCATGACCCTGATCAAAACTAAGCGCTTTAGCCTAGCTGACTATCATCGCTTGATTGATAATGGTTTTCTAACAGAAGATGACCGGGTGGAGTTGATTCGGGGAGAGTTAATACAAATGGTGGCGAAGGGTACGTCCCACTCGGTTTGCAACACTAAGTTATGGCGAGAGTTGGACAGACTAGTAGGCGACCGTGGGGTGGTACGGGGACAGGAACCAATCATCCTATCGAACGACAGTGAACCGGAACCGGATGTTGCGATCGCATGGGGTCAGGCGGATGACTACTTGTCAAATCACCCTTATCCAAAGGATATATTGCTGGTGATTGAGGTGTCAGATTCAACCCTGGAGTATGACCAGACTGTAAAGCTATCCTTATATTCAGAAAACCAAATTCAGGATTACTGGATTGTTAACCTGGTGGCTGGTCAACTAGAGTGCTATACTCAGCCCTATCAAGATACTCAAAGAAATTTCGGCTATCGTGTCAAACGGGTGGTGTTGCCTAATGAAACGGTTACTATTCCTGCTCTTGGCGATCTTTACCTAGAGTTAAGTGGTGTGTTTCCAGGTTGATCAAAATTGAATAAGTTGATGGGTTGATCTAAAAGCGTCACAATGAAAAAGAGGAAAAACTTAGTTGACATTTTACGCTACAACACGCTATTATGTTTAGGTGATCAAGGTAACTCAACGGCGCAAGTACATTAAAACCCTTTGAAGCCGCTGAGTAGCGTCGGCGTTAAGGTCAAGACTTTAGCTAGATGGTAAAAGCCAGGAATTATCCAAGGGATTAAAACACCATCTCGACAACGGAGACAAGAATTATCCTGAATTATGCTCAGAGCCTTCAAAACCAAGTTAAAACTGAATAACAAACAGAAAACTTTGATGGC